>NZ_SJUU01000005.1:0-202019 GCF_004337115.1 Exiguobacterium sp. SH3S3 | reverse complement strand
AAGAGCGCCGACTCCTCCTTCTTCGGCTACAAGCATCACCTCGCGATGACGGAAGAAGGCATCATCACGGCCGTCGTCGTCACGTCAGGCGAGGCGGCGGACGGGAAGCAGTTGACTCGCCTCATCGAGAAGAGCCACGCCGCCGGCGCCGAGTTCGACCACATCGTGGGCGATGCGGCCTATTCGGGCCGAGACAACCTGATCTATGCCGCCTCACAAGGATGTAAGCTCGTCGCCCCATTGAACCCCCGTGTCTATTCCCCTGCAGAGAACCGCGGCGAGGGGTTCACTTACAATAAAGATGCGGAACGCTACGTCTGCCCCGCCGGGCACATGGCCATCCGTAAGGCCCGGACAGGCACGAAGAACATCGGTAAGAATCAAAAAGAGACGCATTATTTTGATATTGAGCTGTGTAAACGATGCCCATTGCGTGAAGGTTGTTACAAGGATGGCGCCAATTCGAAAACGTACAGTGTGTCATTGAAATCGAGGGAACATAGCGAACAGCTCGAATACGAGCAGACCGATGAGTTCAAGGACCATCACCGGAAGCGCTTCGCGATTGAGCCGAAGAACAGCCAACTGAAGAACCCGCAAGGTCTGGCGCGAAACAAAACGTCAGACCTGAAAGGCATGACGTTACAGAGCGTGATGGCGATCATCGCGGTAAACCTGAAGCGGATCATCACCCTCTCAAAAGAAAAAACAGGATAAGGGCAAGGAAAAAGAGCGATTGTCCCGACTTGAGTCGGTCCAATCGCCCTTTTTTCTGTTCACGCTCGGATAGAGCGGAGGTTTTTCAGTGCCCTCCGTTCTCGCGTAAGGGGTTTTTCTTATGCCCGGTAACCGTTCGGGTTGTTCGCTTGCCAGTTCCAGGCGTCGCGGCACATGGCGCGGACGTCGTGTTTCGCTTCCCAGCCGAGCACGTCTTTCGACTTCGTCGGGTCGGCGTAGCAGCTGCCGATGTCGCCTGGGCGACGCGGCGTCACTTTATACGGGACAGTTTTTCCACTCTCCGCCTCGAAAGCCTTGACGAGGTCGAGCACGCTGTAGCCCGTTCCGGTCCCGAGGTTGAACGCCTCGGCGCCTGTGTGACTCATGACGTAATCGAGCGCCTTCAAGTGGCCTTCCGCCAAGTCGACGACGTGGATGTAGTCGCGGACACCAGTGCCGTCCGGCGTATCGTAATCGTCACCGAACACGCTCAGTTCGCTCAAGCGGCCGACTGCGACTTGCGTGATGTACGGCATCAAGTTGTTCGGCACGTCGAACGGGTCCTCACCGATCTGGCCTGACTCATGGGCGCCGATCGGGTTGAAGTAGCGGAGGAGCGCGATGCTCCACGCCGGGTCGGCGACGGCCAAGTCGCGCATGATGTCTTCGATCATCAGTTTCGTGCGGCCATACGGGTTCGTCGCGCTGAGCGGGAACGATTCGTCGATCGGTGTCCGTTCCGGCATGCCGTACACGGTCGCAGAAGAAGAAAAGACGATCCGTTTCACGTCGAACGCGTTCATCACGTCGAGCAGGACGGTCGTCCCGACGACGTTGTTCTCGTAATAGCGGAGCGGCTCGTTCACCGATTCGCCGACAGCTTTCAGTCCGGCGAAATGGATGACGGCGTCGATCGTGTGTTTCAAGAAGATCTGTTCCAATAACTCCCGGTCGAGGATGTCGCCGAGATAAAACTCGACCGTCTTACCGGTGAGCGCCTCGACGCGGTCGAGCGCCTCGCGGCGGCTGTTCGACAAATTGTCGAGGACGATGACGTCGTGTCCGGTCTCAAGTAGTTGGAGGACGGTGTGGGTGCCGATGTAGCCGGCACCACCTGTAACTAAAATTGTAGTCATGGGGATTACTCCTTCCGAAAAAACCATTATTTTTCTGTCAAACGCACGCGGGTCTGTCCGTTCGTGCCGATAAATAAGCGGAGCGAGTACGTCTCGCTCTCATAGACGAGCGCGTCGCTCGTCTCGATGACTGGTTCACCGAGCGGGTCGAACGCCTCGCGCGCGAGTTGCGTGTTCGTCCAGTCGATGGCGTGGACTTGGTCGTCTTGGATGACGAAGAAGCCACCGTTGTAGAACGCATAGGCGTTCAAGGCGTCTGTCTCACGACCGTACGGTGCGCCGAGCGTCTCGGTGAGCGCGGCCTCGTTCATCGCGAAGAAATCAGGGAGCGCTTCACCAAGCCAAGCGTTGTCTAGGTTCGTCTCGGCCCAGTCGAGCAGCGTACTGTCAGTCAGATCGCGTGACGGCCAGTCGGTCGTGACGGCGTCGAGTGCGACCCAAGCCGTCGTGCCGTCGAGGTCGACTTCGACATGATCGTCTTGTTCGTTCACAATCTCGTAGCGATCGCCGATATCTCCTATATAGGTGACTGTCGTGCCGTTCGGTTCGCTGACGAGGTTGACGTTTTTCGTCGCCAGCCAGACGTAGTTCGTCTCCGGTGCTTCGACGACAGGTTCCGGTTCAGGCGCCGGGGCTTCGACTTCCGTTGTCTCGCTCGGTTCAAATAGCGCCGCTACATATGGATACCCGATATAACCGCCGCCTAATAAGACTGCGACGAGCAACAGGCCACCGAGCCATTTGCCTTTCTTCTTCCGAGGGCGGGCCGGTTCAATTCGCTTGGCCCGTTCAGCGCGTGACGGGACCGAAGTCTCCGGTACGTAACGCGGCTTCGGAGCCGGTGCTGCTGATTGTGGCGTTCTTTCCGATGCGGTGTCAGCGATTGTCTCGTTGACGACTGTCTTGTCAATCGCGATCGGTTGCGGCACCGTCGCTTCTTTGTTCAGTACCCGATCATGCTTCTCGAGTAAAGACACATAATATGGAAGGAACGTGGCATCTTTCTTCCCGTCTTTGATCCAGGCCGTGAAGTCGGCCGCTGATTTTTCGTCGGTCGGGAGTGAGGCTTTCGTCGCACCGGTCAGTTCTTCAAAAGAAACGGTCAACGATTTGCCGTCCCCGAGATTTTGTTTGATTAAAGTTTGCAATTTTGTACGTGTCGACGCATCGACATCGGCATATAGCTGGAGTAGGCGCTCACTAACGTGCACTATTGTCTCCCCCTTTTGTAAAGTTATTCCTTTCAAAGTTTAGCAGATTTGCATGCCAAAAAACCCAATTTTTAAAAAATGGGTCATCACGGGAGAGAATTTTTGCTATAATGTTTTGGTATTGTCAGTAAAAATATTATTTGCGGAAATTTTCCAGTCGTGATTTTACAGAATAGAGGAGAGAAAACACGAATATGAATGAAGAAACGATTTCCCTTGGAGAACTGTTCTCCATCTTGAAGCGGAGCAAATGGCTCATCGCAAGTTTAGCACTCATCGCGGCACTCATCGCCTTCCTTGTCAGTTCGTACGTCATCCAACCGACGTATGAGGCATCGACACAAGTGCTCGTCGCACCGAAAGAGACACAAAACAACATGATCGACACCGGCCAAGTCCAGTCGTCGGTCGCGCTCGTCAACACGTACCGCGTCATCATCCAAAGCCCAGCCATCTTAGAGCCGGTCCAAGAGAACGTCGTCGGTGCCCCGGAGAACATCAGTAACTTGATTTCCGTCAACAGCGAACAAAACTCGCAAGTCATCAACATCACGGTCCAACATACGAACCCGGTGCTCGCAACGGATATCGCTAATGAGATCAGCACCGTGTTCTCAAAAGAAGTCCAACAGTTGATGAGCGGTGTCGACAACGTTAAAGTGTTGTCGGATGCGTCCGTGCCGATGTTCCCAGTCAGCCCGAACATCTTGCTCAACACGGCGATCGCGACCGTGCTCGGCTTGATGATCGGAGTCGCCATTGCCTTCCTTAGAGTCGTGCTCGACCGTCGCATCAAGACGGAGCAAGACGTCGAGACGATTTTAGAACTCCCGGTATTAGGGTCGATCCCGGTCATTGACCGTGTCGAGATGCAGCAACAACGCCAAGCGAAAGTAAAGGGTGAAGAAGTCCATGTTTAATTTCGGGAAAAAGAAGCATAAACATATCAAATACGATAAGACCGGCCGTGACTTGATCACGGTCCATAAACCGAAGTCGCCGATCTCCGAGCAATACCGGACGATCCGGACGAACCTCGAGTTCACAGCCGTCGATGACGACTTACAGACGATGGTCATCACATCGGCATCGTCTGGCGAGGGCAAGTCGACGACAGCATCGAACCTCTCCGTCGTCTACGCCCAGCAAGGCAAGCGTGTCTTACTCGTCGACTGCGACATGCGTCGCCCGACGGCCCACTTCACGTTCCGTCTGTCGAACGGGATCGGGCTGTCGACCGTCCTCGCCAAAAAGACGACAATCGAGAAAGCGACGCACTCGACACAAGTCGAGAACTTGGACTTGATGGCGGCGGGACCGATCCCACCGAACCCGTCTGAGCTGTTGTCGTCGAAGACGATGGACCGCGTGCTCGAAGAGTTTAAGGCGAATTACGACATCATTATTTTAGACGCCCCGCCGATGATGCAAGTCGCCGACACACGCGTCCTCGCCCGGAAAGTAGACGGCGTCGTCCTCGTCGTCGGTTGCGACAAGTCGGACCGTCAGATGGTCGTCAAAGCGAAAGAACAGTTGACGCTCGCCGAGGCCCATATCCTTGGTGTCGTTTTGAATAAGCGTGAGCCGCAAGGCAGCGACGATTACTATTACTACTACGCGTACGAGTAAAAAGGAGACAACGCCATGATCGATATCCATTGTCACTTGCTCCCGGCCGTCGATGACGGACCGGAGACGGTCGAACAAGCGGTAGAAATGGCGAAACGCGCGGCAAGCGAAGGGGTGACCGCAATCGTGGTCACCCCCCACGCGTTTCACCCCCAGTTCGAGACGGACGAGTTGAACGTCCAAAACGCCGTCGCCAAGCTTCAAGACGTGTTGCGCCAGGAAGGCATCGCGCTCGACTTATACGCCGGCCAAGAGATTCGTGTATTCGGCGAGCTAGTCGAGGCACTCGAGCAAGGTAAGGCGCTTTCGCTCGCCGGATCGCGTTACGTCCTCGTTGAGTTCCCGAGCGACTCTGTCCCGGCCTACGCCGAGCAACTGTTCTTTGGACTGCAGACGGAAGGGTACACACCGGTCATCGCCCACCCAGAGCGCAACAAAGAGTTCGCGACGAACCCGAAACGTTTGATGGACTTCGTGTCGTCGGGCGCGCTGTCGCAAATCACAACGGGCAGCCTGACAGGCGAGTTCGGACAGAACGTTCAAGACCTCGCTTTCACGTTCCTTCGTAACGGACTGAGCCACTTGATCGCCTCGGACGCCCATAGTACCGGGCGCCGCACGTTCTATTGGGACGATGCCAAAGACGCCGTCACAAAAGAACTCGGCCAAGACAAGTGGGACAATTACGTCGTCAACGCCGAAGCGGTCTTGAAAGACGAGTTCGTCTTCATCGACCCCCCGATTCTTCCAATTAAAAATTGGAGAGGGAAGTGGAAGAAATGATTTCCC
Source organism: Exiguobacterium sp. SH3S3 (assembly GCF_004337115.1). Lineage (NCBI taxonomy): Bacteria > Bacillati > Bacillota > Bacilli > Caryophanales > Exiguobacterium > Exiguobacterium sp. SH3S3. The sequence goes on along the minus strand of NZ_SJUU01000005.1, from coordinate 196,537 downwards.
TTTATTGACAATAAAGGGTTGACAACTAGGTTGTCATTATGATTTTTGTCGACATCTGTCGAACGATTTTATGTTTTAATTTCCTTTCCTTGGTTTTTTAGGTGGATAGAACGTGGTACCCTTAATTTATATTTTTTTAAAAGGATGGTAGATACATCCTTTTTTATATGCCTTGTACAGTTAATAAATAATATTCCAGTGAGGAGGGTGCTGGTTGTCTTTTACAGAAGTAAAACGAAGGTCTGTCCGAACTATGTTTTTGGCATTACTTGATATTGTATCAATTATTTCAGCTATCACGTTTACTTACTTCTTTTTGTATCCAGTCGAGTTTTTATTTGCGATGAACCAAAATCACTTTATTCAATCTGCTTTGATTTATAGCTTTCTTTTCATTGTGATGGCGGGAGTGAGCGGGCTTTATCATGTCGCTTGGCGGTTCGCAAGTATCTCGGAAGCGATTCGTCTAGCGATCACATTAATGATGAGTACGATTTCTTTGTATGTCATTCAACTCGCGCTGTACGATGGAGCGATGGAACGGATGCTATTCCTCAGTTTTTGTCTATCTTTGTTAGCGCTTGGGGGGATTCGCTTAGGATCACGAGTGATTGTGACTTGGAAGTCGAATCAAGCCCATAACCCATTCAAAAAGAAGATGAAGCATCGAAAAAACGAAAAGCGAACATTGATTATTGGTGCCGGTCAAGCCGGGCGAATGTTAGTCCGCCAAATCAATCAATCGGATAACCACCGGATGGCTCCCATCGGATTCATTGATGATAATCGTCACTTGCAGACGCTCACCGTCAATGGGGTAAAAGTTGTCGGGACGCTTGAACAACTTGAGATGGTCGTTGAGAACGAAGCAGTCGATAAAATTGTTTTCGCCATCCCTTCAATGAATTATCAAGATCGTTTGGCTGTTATTAAGCGTGCAAAAGCTGTTTGCACAAACGTCCATACGCTACCTATGATTGAAGAAGTGGCTTCTGGTAAAGTATCTGTCAATCAGATGCGTCAAGTATCGATTGAAGATTTACTCGGCCGCGAACCGGTTGAACTTGATATCTCGGGTATTCAATCTGAGGTCGAAGGGAAAACTGTTTTGGTGACAGGTGCTGGTGGATCGATTGGATCCGAAATCTGTCGTCAAATCTTAAAATTTAAACCAGAGCGCTTATTACTGCTCGGTCATGGTGAAAACAGTATCTATTTAATTGAGCGTGAGTTGCGAGAATTGAACTTAGATGTAGAACTTATTCCTGTCATCGCCGACGTGCAAGACATCGAACGGCTACGCGATGTCTTCGTGACGCATTCACCACACCTCGTCTTCCATGCGGCAGCGCACAAACACGTCCCGTTAATGGAAGCGAACCCGCACGAAGCAGTGAAAAATAATATTTATGGCACGAAAAACGTCGCTGAGATGGCGGATGAATATGGGGCGGGCCGTTTTGTCATGATTTCAACAGACAAAGCGGTCAACCCGACGAACGTCATGGGATCGACGAAACGAGTCGCCGAGATGATCATTCAAAACTTGGCGAAGACGAGTCGGACAAAATACGCCGTCGTTCGCTTTGGTAACGTGTTAGGAAGCCGTGGGTCGGTTATACCGTTGTTCAAATCGCAAATTGAGAAGGGTGGTCCCGTTACGGTGACACATCCGGATATGACCCGTTATTTCATGACGATTCCTGAAGCGAGCCGTCTCGTCATTCAAGCGGGAACGCTGGCCGATGGTGGTGAAGTGTTCGTCCTTGATATGGGTGAACCGGTGAAGATTGTCGATCTTGCCCGCAATATGATCAAACTCAGTGGATTCACCGAAGAGCAAATCTCGATTGCCTTTAGTGGGATTCGTCCTGGTGAGAAGATGTTTGAAGAGTTGCTCAAAGAAGGCGAAGTCCATCCAGAGGCTGTGTACCCGAAAATCTTTACTGGAATCGTGAGTGAAGAGACAGATTTGGATGAGAAGTTAACTCAGATGAAGCAATTGAGAACGAGTGAGGCGCTCAGTCTATATCTTGTGAACTGGGCAAATGAACAGTTAACAGTTACGGATAATATGAAACAAACAATATAGTGACGAGGGGATTCTGTTAAATGAACGTAAAAACTCAAGTAAGTACGGACAAACGCATCTTGTTAGCGTCGCCTCATATGAGTGATGAAGGGTATGAACAAGCATATGTGAAAGAAGCGTTCGATACGAATTGGATTGCGCCACTTGGATCAAACGTCGATGGATTCGAACGTGAGTTAGCTGAGAAGGTAAACGTGAATGCTGCTGCGGCCCTAAGCTCTGGTACGGCTGCGATTCATTTAGCGCTTAAAGCAGCTGGTGTTAGTACGGGTGATATCGTCTTTTGTTCAACATTGACGTTCTCTGCTACCGCTAATCCAATTATTTATCAAGGTGCGACACCTGTATTTATTGATAGCGATTATAAGACATGGAACATGGATCCTCTTGCTCTTGAAGACGCATTTGAAAAATATCCTAACGTGAAAGCAGTATTAGTCGTTCATTTGTATGGTCTCGCCGCTGATATGGATCAGATCATGGAAATTTGCTCTCGATATGGCGTTACAGTGATTGAAGATGCCGCGGAGAGTCTTGGTAGTTTCTATAAAGGACGACCAACAGGTACGATTGGACAGTTTGGGATTTATTCATTTAACGGAAACAAGATCATTACGACTTCTGGCGGAGGTATGCTCGTCTCGAACGATGAAGTCGCTGTTGAAAAATCTCGTTTTTGGGCGACCCAGTCACGAGATCAAGCACGTCACTACCAACATAGTGAACTCGGTTTTAATTACCGGATGAGTAATGTTGTCGCCGGGATTGGAAGAGGACAATTGAAAGTTCTTGAGCAACGCGTCCAACGAAAAAAAGAGATTTTCGAGTTTTATAAAACGTCGCTCGCTGAGATTGAAGAGATTACGTTCATGCCGGTGAATGATTGGGATCAACCCAACTATTGGTTATCTTGCGCGACGATTGAGGGCGATATTACTTCAATCGATGTCATGGACGCATTAGAGAAAGCGAATATCGAGTCACGTCCTGTCTGGAAGCCGATGCATATGCAACCTTACTTTGAAAATTACGATTACATCGGTGCAGATGTTTCAAAAACGTTGTTTGAGAAAGGTATTTGTTTACCATCTGATACAAAAATGACGAGTGAAGATTTGCAGCGTGTCGTTGAAATTATAAAAGGATTATGGTTCAAATGATGATTAGTAAAGGATTTTACAAAAAGAGTTTAAAACGACCTTCAGACTTTACAATTTCCTTAATTGCATTGCTAATTCTTAGTCCGGTTTTTATAGTGGTTGCACTCTTGGTTCGGACTAAACTAGGTAGTCCAGTTCTGTTTTCACAGACCCGTCCAGGTTTACATGGAAAAATTTTTAGGATGTATAAATTCAGAACAATGACAGATGAAACAGACATGAGTGGTGAATTGCTACCTGACGCAATTAGATTAACGTCATTTGGTCGTTTTTTACGTTCAACGTCATTGGATGAGTTACCTGGATTAATTAATATTATCAAAGGTGACATGTCGTTGATTGGTCCCCGCCCATTGTTGGTTGAGTATTTGCCGCTTTATTCAAAGGAGCAAGCAAAACGTCACAATGTTCGACCGGGGCTTTCCGGGCTCGCGCAAGTGAGTGGTCGCAATTTATTGACATGGGAAGAGAAATTTAAATTAGACATAGAATATGTTCAAAATGTTACTTTCATGGGTGATATAAAGTTGATTCTACTGACATTGAAGAAAGTGATTGTGAGAGAAGGAATTAGTGCAACAAACCACGTAACGGTGGAACCGTTTAAAGGGAGAGAATAACTTTTGAAAAAGTTATTAATTATAGGGGCAAGTGGTCATGGGAAGGTAGTGGCTAATATTGCCCATGACTGTAATGAATGGGATGAAATAGCATTCATTGATGATGACAAAAAGAAAATTGGTAGTTCATTTTCAGATTTTAAGGTCATAGATGTAACTAAAAATGTAAGGTCTTATGTTGATGACTATGAATTCGTAATTGGTATTGGTGATGCTGATGTTCGAGAAAGACTAACTCTTTTCTTGAAAGAATCAGGAGCTAAATTTACTACTTTAATACATCCTTCCGTTGTTATAGGGTTAGATGTGAAAATTGAGCAAGGTACGGTTATAATGCCAGGATGTATAATCAATTCATCTACAATAATTAAGGAAAGTTGCATTATTAATACGGCATCAACTATAAATCATGACTGTGAAATAAATAAATATGCTCATATTTCTCCAGGCTCTCATATTGCCGGTAATGTAAGTATAGGAGAAAAGTGTTGGGTTGGAATCGGCAGTTCGATTGTAAACGATATTACTATTGTTGATAACTGTACTATTGGAGCGGGGGCCGTAGTAGTAGCTGATATAAGTCAAAGTGGAACTTATGTCGGAATCCCCGCTAAAATAATACATTCGAGAAAGAGTGACTGATTTGAAAATACTTTACGTGACTACAGTGTCAAATACAGCAAATGCATTTTTGATTCCTCATGTAAGATGGCTAAAAGAAAATGGTCATTCAATTGACATTACATTTAATATAGATCAAGAAATAAAAAATGAGCTAAAGGAGGTTGTAGAGAATATATTTGTAAGTAAATTTAATCGAAGCCCCCTGAATATTAAAAATTTCTTTGCTTATAGAGAATTGAGAAAAATTATTGACAAAGGTGGCTACGATTTAGTACATACTCACACTCCCGTCGCTTCTGCTTTTGTTAGATACTCTTTGAGAAAAAATAAGATGACTAAAGTCATATATACGGCGCATGGTTTTCATTTTCATGAAAACTCATCTCTTTTAAGTTGGTTTTTATATTATCCGATAGAAAAAATATTGTCTAAATACACGGATACTATAGTGACAATTAATCAAGAAGATTTCAGATTGGCAACTGAAAAACTAAAGGCGGGGAATGTAGCATATATTCCAGGTGTAGGTATAAATATTGAAGAAATTAAAAAAAACGAAACGGATACTTCACAAAAAAGAAAGGAATTAGGTGTGCCTGATGATGCATTTTTAGTATTATCGATTGGAGAATTAAACAGAAACAAAAATCATAAAGTCATCATAAGAGCGATTTCAAGACTCAATAACCCGAAGATTTACTATGTCATATGCGGGAAAGGAGGATTAGAACCTTCGCTCAAAAAGTTAATTAAAAGTTTAAACATTACAGAAAATGTAAAAATATTAGGGCATAGAAATGATGTGCATGAAATTCTGCAAACATCAAATGCTTTTGCTTTTCCTTCCTTCCGAGAAGGTCTTCCTGTTGCAATAATGGAAGCCATGGCACATGGTGTACCGGTTGTATGTTCAGATATTAGAGGGAATAGCGATTTAATATCACACAATACTAATGGTTATTTGGTCCCCCCTAAAGATATAGGCGGATTTATGAATTCCATCGATAAAATATATAAAAATGAAGACGGCATGAACGACTTATTTTCGTCCGAGAGTAAACAGAAAATAGAACGTTTTTCTAATGAAGTAATAAAAGAAGAAATTATTAATTTATATAAAAATCAAAAATAAAGGAATATAAAATGAAAATATTACATTTATTAGCGAGCAACAAAATGTCTGGAGCCGAGAATATGGTAGCTGATATTCTTCTAATGACGCAAGAAGAAAGACAATATCAGTTGATTTATTGTAGCCCGGATGGCGACATAAAAAAAGACTTGGAGTACCGAGGTTTAAGCTATTTCCCTCTCAAAAAATTAAGTTACTTTGAGGTTAAAGAAGCTGTTAAAGTAATCAAACCTGATTTAATTCATACACATGACGTGAAGACAACCATTATCGCCTCTCTTCTCTATGGAAATATTCCTATTATCGCTCATCTGCATGGAAACCCTAAGGATATGAGAAGAATCGGGATGAAATCTGTTATGTTTCTTTGGGCGTCCAGAAAAGTAAAAAAAATAATTGCTGTTTCAAAAAGTGTTATTGAAGATTATTATTTTAAAGAAAATATAGCTGATAAAACAATAATACTAAGCAATGTCGTTTTTCCTGATCGTTTAGAAAAACTTTCAAAAAAAGATAATACAAATTTTAAATTTGATTTTATTTTTTTGGGTAGATTATCCTATCCTAAAGATCCTGAACGGGTCGCTGAAGTAGCTTCTATAGTATTAAAGAGAAATCCTCATACAACATTCGGTATTATCGGCGATGGAGAACTGAAATCCAGCATGAAAAAAATTTTTGATAAAAATAATGTGATTGATAGAGTTACATTTACGGGGAAACTATCGTTCCCTTATAAAGTCTTACAGGATTCAAAGTGTATGTTAATGTGTTCAGAGTTTGAAGGTACACCAATTGCCGCATTAGAGGCTATGGCCTTAGGTGTTCCTATAGTGAGCACTCCAGTTGATGGGATGAAAAGTTTGGTTTTTCATGAAAAAACTGGTATATTAAGCAATTCAAATTCAACTTTGGCTACATCCGTAGAAAATATAATTAATGATTGTTCATTGAATAAACAAATGAAGTTAAATATTGAAAAAGAATTTAGCAATATAAATGATGTGAAACAATATAAACAGCAAATATTAAATATTTACGATAAATTAATTAAAACATGATTCGTTGCTTAATTTACCAAGGGTTTAATAGTAAATTATACTCATAATATGAAGGGGAACTTATGCAAATAAAAGTATTATATTTGATAATTAGTGGAACTTTGCTAATTAATCTATTAAAAGGATTTAATCTTGTGAATTTAGAAAGTAACTTTGTTGTTAATATATTTATACTTTTATTTTCTATAATTATAATTTTTTTAATTTTAACTGAAAACAACAATTCGAAAATAATTAATAATTTGAAATACTTTATAATTTTAACATTCGTAATAAGATTATTACTAATGTATTGGGATGTTTATTTTAGTTCAATAGTCAGTTTGCCTGGTAGTGGAATGGATACTCTAGCATTTGATAGATGGGCTAAAGAATATGTCAATAATGATCTCAATGGAGTTAATGGGTATGCAGCAGTCCTTGGTATTATATATAAAATTTATTATCCTAATGCTTTATGGGGACAATATTTAAATGTGATTCTATCCATACTTACTATATATATAGTTCAAGAAATATTTAGTAAGTTAGAAATTAAAGATAAGTATAAAGTCTTTGGAATTCTAATTTTATGTTTTATACCAAATTATTTAATATCTTCATCAATTTTATTAAGAGAAAGTATTGTGATATTTTTATTAGCGCTATCTATAAGGAATTTTTTGATATGGTGGCAAAGCGGAAAAAATATATATGTACTAAATTCGTTAATTTCAATTTTATGCGCTACTTATTTGCATTCAGGTACAATAGCATACGCGTTAGCGCTGTTTCTTATTATTGCGTTTGCCAATAATAAAGACAGAAACTTTAAGATAAACATATCTACTTTTACTTTAGGTGGATTAGCTATCGTGTTCTTCATAGTAATATATAGCTTCTTTGGGAACATATTTTTAGGCTACGCAAATGGTATAGAGTCTGTTGAAGATTTTGTAGATAAGTCGGAGAATGCAGCATATGGTAATGCAGCTTACTCCGCAAACCTAATCGAAAGTAACTCAGTGCTAGGATTGCTTGTAAATAGTCCTATAAGAGCCTTATATTTTTTAATGTCACCACTCCCGTGGGATTGGCGTGGATTAGGTGACGTTATTGCCTTTTTAACCAGTAGTTTATTCTATTTCCTAGCTCTTTTTTATGGGTTCAAAGCTTTAAATATTAAAAAATACAGGAATAAAAATCTTCTAATCGCAATCCTTATTTTTTCTCTAACCAGCGCATTTATTTATTCTTGGGGTGTCTCTAACGCAGGAACAGCTATAAGACACAGAGATAAATTTTTAGTGGTTTATTTGATGATCTTAGTTATATCGTTAGATGGATTGTCTAAAAAAAACAAAAATACTTGATAATTCTTGATTTGTAAAGGAGAAGATAAATGTCGAAACTTACTTATGCAATCTATGAAAGAATTATTAATCTACTTCAAGAAATTATGTCGAATTTAAACACCAAAATGAAAAAAGAGAATAGAATTCTTTTTTACAATTATGAATTAAGAGATAATTCTAAATATATGTTGAAATATATAAGTGAGAGAGAAAAAAATCAAATAATATGTTACACAAACAAAAAAATTCTCGAGAACGAGAAATTAAAAAACGTGAAATATATTAGCAATGTCTTTAAGCTATTCTACTATTTATTGACTTCAAAAATTATTATTCAGAGTTTTGATTTGAGATTTAAATTTAAGCCCGGTTTAAATCAAATGATAATTCAATTATGGCATGGGTCACCGCTCAAAACGATTGGAAACGACAGTACTTTCAAGGAATATGGAAAGCAAAGAGCAAGGTATTTTACTCATGTTATATGTGCTAGTGACTTTTTTAAAAACATATATGTTGAAGCTTTTGGCTGTTACGACAGTCAAATTAAAATTTTAGGGAATCCAAGAAATGATTTATTATTTGAACCTTTGGAACCTCAAGAGATTAATAATCTTTTTAATACATCGTTTGATAAAGTAATTATGTGGATGCCAACCTACAGACAATCAAAAATTTTACATGGAATCGAAGATTCAATGCTTGAGATACCTATCATTGATAAGGAAAACCTTCCTGAAATAAATGAATATTTAACAATGAAAAATGTAGTAATCGTTTTGAAACTTCACCCTTTGCAAAATGATATAAAATTAATTGATGGTCAATATAGTAATATAATTATTCTTAAGGATGAACTTTTAAAAGAAAAAGGTTATGAATTATATAATTTGCTTGGTTACTCACATGCCCTTATTACAGACTATTCCTCTGTTTATTTTGATTATCTTCTGTTAGATCGTCCTATTGCCTTTACTATTCAAGATATTACTGAATACAACGATAACAGAGGATTTACGGTAAATAATCCAAAAGAATTAATGCCAGGTGTTAAGTTGCAAAATGCTCAAGACTTAATAAAATTTATTGATAGCTTGGTATTACAAGAGGATTTTTTTATAAATGATAGAGCAAGAGTTAATGATTTAGTAAATTTATACAGAGATGGAAAAAATAGCGAAAGAGTTTATAAAGAATTAGAGAAAATATTGAAGTCATAAAAACTATTAGTTAGCCGTGTCATTTATGATTGAACCAAGCAAATATAAAAATGTTTTCTTAGACACTTTTAATAAAAAACGCTTTAGAGTTGAATATGCACAATATACTTAATAACTGATACTAACGAGGGAATCATGAATAGAAACAAAGAACTATTTTTCAATACTATCTTGTTCGCTATAGGAAATTTCGGATCCAAATTCATACTATTTTTATTAGTACCTTTGTATACATTAACAATGACAGCTGAAGAATTTGGGACAGTTGATTTAATTCAAACTGGCGTTTACTTAATATGGCCAATATTATCATTAGGCATCTCTGAGTCTGTTATGAGATTTATTATCACCAATAAGAATGCTAGAAGCGAAGCGTTGCTATTAGGCTTACTTATAGTGTTTATTAGTGGTCTTCTTACTTTAATTGCAGCTTCAGTTTTAAATAAGGTAGAGATATTTGAAAACTACGCCTACCTTTTTTCTTTTCTTTATATAGTAATAGCTACTAAAAACATTTTATCTCAATTTTGTAGAGGGATAGAAAAAATATTAATATACTCAATTGATGGTATAGTTTCAGCATTAACTTTAACGATTAGTAGCATCGTGTTCTTATATTTTATGAACTTAGGTATTAACGGATATTTATACGCAATAATAATATCTAATTTAATCTCAATATTATTCTTATTTATTTATTGTGAGATAATAAAATATTTATTTACGGCAAGAATCAACAAAATATTATTTAAAGACATGATTTTCTATAGCTTACCTCTGTTACCAAACACACTATCATGGTGGATTATACAAACTTCAGACAAATATATACTATCTTTCTTCAGTGGAGTATTAGTTGTAGGACTTTATTCAATGGCTTACAAGATTCCTTCGATATTTAATTTAATAGTTTCTGTATTCATGCAGGCGTGGCAATTGATTGCAATCAAAGAGCTTGAAGAGGATAAGGGAGGGTCTTACTTCAGTTCAATATACAAATATTATGTTGCTGTAACGTTTATCTCTAGTTCAATTATTATACTGTCTACAAGGCCAATTGCGTCATTAATTTTCAAAAATGATTTTTATGATTCTTGGAAGTTTATACCTTTACTTATGGTGGCTTTCACTATTGGTAATTTACAAGCTTTTTACGGCAGTATTTATACAGGAGTAAAAAAAACAACTAAGGTATTTATTTCAACTCTAATTGGAGCTATCGTAAATATTATTCTAAACTTTATTTTGATTCCTAGTGCAGGAGTGTATGGAGCACTGGTTGCCACAATTGCAAGTTATTTTATAATCTATCTATACAGATTAAACGACGTTCAAAAATATTTATTGATGGATCACGCTACTAAGAAAATATCAATATCATTGATATTATTGTGTTTATTGGCTGTTTTTTATGGGTTTGACTACATGTGGACTGATATATTAAGTGTGGTTCTAGGATTTTTATTAATTTTGATATATAGTACAGAAATCTGTGAAATAGCAAAAAAAATATATCATCATTTGGTGGGATTAATAAGTAATCACAAACCGTAAAAAAGATTTATAGACCTATATAAAAAGAATTTCATTAAGTATAAGCATTTTATTGCATTAAATGTAACATATTTTTAAAAATACATTAATTCATTCAGGAGGGCACTGAAAAACTTCATCTGCTTTCATTGCCCTTCGAGCCGCCCTGTCCGGCACGCCGCTTTCCTGGGGGCGGTCAGCGAGCCGCATCGCGACGATGTCGCTGCTGGGTCTCGCCTTGCCCGCTGTTCCCCCGGGAGTCGGCGTGTCCTCGGGGCGACGCTGTACGTCCTTGCCGTTTCGGACTAAACTGGCTATAACTACACATCCTGGAGGCGATCCCGATGATGCCAGACCTGCCGAACATGCCGCCGAGCCCGTATGCGGCGCTTTACGATCTGTTGATCCCTGCCGATGACGAGCTACGGCTCATCCACGATCTCGTATCGTTCGATTTCGTCACCGACCTGCTCGCGGACACGTTGTAGACGTCAAGTTGATTTGGCTCTTACGCATTGTTGGGGAAGAATGTCGGACTAGCCTATCGACAGAATCTACTAATATATTAATATATATTTTAGGAGGGCTCATACAACACCTTGATCCGCAACAATCTGAAACTGGCCCGCCCATACATGATGCGTTTGATCAATTTGAGCCGGTTGACGTGACCCTCGACGAGACCGTTGCTCTCAGGATTTTCACAAGCGTTCTTGATTCCTGCTGATTCTTTGAGCAGTCGCCGGACGAACCTGATAGTGAAACGATTCCTGCGTTCGAACTCTGACGTCAACAGGACGAGCATACCCGATCCGTCCATGTGCCGGATCGACTCGCGAAAGCTGTGGACGAAACAGAAAACAGGCCGAAGTTCCGGGAAGCGGATCAAGAGCTTGTCGACGACCTCTCTGCGCTCGGGAGCGTCTCCCATATGCCATTTCCACAGGTATCCGAGTGCGCGTTTCCGGGGAATGAACGGAGGCTCGGGATAACAGGATATGTTTCGGCGGTCGCGTCGTACTGCTTCCACGGCCAGCCGGACGGCCCGGGAGGCGGCTGTGTATCCTTCACCCCTCACTGTCTCAAGGATTTGCTGCACCGTGAGGTGTTTTTCCTCCAGTTCGAGGATGCGTCCCTTCCACTGTTGGACCTCGTGTGATTTGCTCCTCTTGCCCCATATGATCGGCGCTTCACGATTGATGTCGTTGTATACCGTGTTCCGGCTGATCGAAAGGCGGCGAGCAATCGAGGCAATTGATTCTCCTTCTGCCCTTGCCCTTTTGATTTCAAGCGCGCGATGCCAGGTCGGATGGTCCCATCTTTTCCGTTCTGCTTCATCCTGATGCGGGTTCGCGTCTATCCGTTCTTCCTCATCCAGGAAAATCTTGTTCGGCAGGATGGACGTGATCGCCGTTTCATACAATTTCCAGAGGTTCTGGACCAGATGAAAACGATCGAGGACGTCGATGACCGGATGGGATGTCAGACGGACTGCCTCTGCATAAGGCAAGAAGCGGTCTCGAGACACCAAAATGATCCGTGGCTGATTGTCGAGCCATTCCAACACGGCCCCCGTATCTCGCGACGGCAGTAGGTCGATTGGACGACCTGTTCTCAGGTCGCAGATGATCGTCCCATACGTATGTCCTTTCTTTAGTGAAAAGTCATCGATCCCGACGAAAGGGGCTCGTCGCCTCATTGACGCTTGTCTTGTAGACCAGACGGAGCACGGCATCGTGGCTGATCCGGATGCCGAACTGTGAACAGACCCGCTCGGTCTGTAGGGCGCTCATAGAAAAAGCGAGCGCTCGTATCTGCGAGTCCAGACGAGAACTACGGCGGTTGTAGGACGGGAGCCACTCGAGACGCTCGGCGAACACGGATTGGGCGCAATCATACTCGTCACAGAACCATTTCGGCAATGCGAGGCGAACAGAGACTGGTATCGCTCCCTCCGGGATGTCCATCCAGGTCCGTGTGTACATGCTATGACGTCTTGAAGAATGGCAGTCACATCGCGGACATGATGCACCGCTGCTTGACAGTCGAGCTTCAACATGGATTTGACTCTCTTCCACACTAAGCAAGGTGACCGACAGTCGTTCATCCAAACGTTCCAGGGTACGATCCATTGTTTTCACGACCTTTTCCCTGATTATACAACGATAGCGGATAGTCAGCACCTTCACCTAATACGCGTAAGAGCCGCTAAAATTACATTTTGAATGAGTCTGGCTTAAGACAAATGAAAGACCATCGTACCTGTCCTAGACAAGTCCGATGGTCTTTTGCGTTACGCTTTGACTGCATATAGATCATCCAACACATCGGTCACTGTCGCGCTGAACGAACGGAACGCCGGGTCATCGATAAGTGAGGTCATCGCATCTTTGACGAAGGTGGCGTTCGTCCAGTCCGAGACTTCGGTCGTCTCGGTATAGATGCGGGTGAATTTTTTCCCTTCTTGCTTTCCAGACTTCCAAAACGAGATATGCTTCGCTTCGAGTGCTTCCAGAAGCGGCAGACGTTCGGCATAATCGATCGGTCCGACCTCGACGTAGAGCTTGAGACGCTTGCTGCCTTTTCGTTCGAACCAGATGATCAATCCATAGTTGAGCCAGTACTTCTTCAAGCGATCCATCTGTTCCAAACTCGGTAACCAATCGTCCATGACAAAGTTGGGGACACGGGGATGGGCCGAATATGTCGTTATACCTTGTTCTTTCACAAACTCTAGGAACGCTTGACGAACGAGATCACTTCCCGTCTCAAAGATGTAGTCGATTGTCTGGCACTTTCGATTATAGATGAGGAGCAGGTGACGTTTCGTCTCAGCGTCGAACGTGGTGAGCGTCTTCACCGCTTGGCGGAGCTCGATTTGTTTTTGTTTCGCCGGATTGGCATTCGCGTACAATAAGTGAATCGCAGACGCATAGTCTTGATAGAGTTGCAGAGCCGTCTCCATCGTCTTCTCGTCATCGACGAGTCGTTCTTCGAGCAGAGTGACGTAGTACGATAAGAAATCGTGGATGTTGTCAGCAATTGTCGCCTTGTTCAATGTCAGCTCTTGCTTGATGATGTGGAGCACGTCTTCATACGTTAACATCCAGTACGCATCGTGCGACGGTGTATCACCCGACAGCGTTAAGAACACAGGGAGAACGTTCCATTCTGAATAGTGTTTCTTTACACTTGTTAAATAACGGGCCAGCTGACCTGCGGATTCAACTGAATGAACTTTGTTTTCGATGAGTAAGACGATGTTCAACGTCGGTATTTCAATGAGCAAATCGACCGCACCATTCCCATTCGTTGACCACTCGCGGTGGACGACGACGTCGGACAATGACGCATGAGCGAATGACAAGTAGGGAAATTCATCGATTTTATTCTCGTTATCGGCTCTCGTCACAAGATTCATGAGCACTTTGCGTAAGAAAAAGCTTCCAAGCCGATGATTTTCGTTTGGATCGAACAACCAAGCTAGGACGTTCGAATGACGAATCTCGTATTTGGCGACGCGGAGTACTTTAAACGGGTTGAACTCATTGAATTGTTGATCGAGTTTATTGAATTCGGGTGTGTTTTCAAGTTGCAGGATTGTATCAAGTGAGTAGGCCATGTTGGACTCCTTTATTATCAGTATGTATCGCTTATTTTTTTCCATTCTTGTTCAAGGTGGGCATCGACTGCTTTCCAGTCATACACGTCTTTCCCGAGTACATGCTTGAGCTCTTGCATCGAGGCGAAGGCGAAGCGGCTCCAAGCGACGTAGTTTAGTCGTGTCGCAAACAGAATCGGCACGTTGCCACTTCGAATGTACGCATCCATCCCATCAGTCAGGCACAGGGCCCCGTGACCAATGAGCAGCATTTTTCGAAGTGTCGGTTTGTTGCCGATAGGGATTGACTCCAACCATCCGTTTTTGTGATAAAACAGACTCTTCAAACCCCAGAGCAGGCGGATGACGAGTTCGTTGAAGACGACCGGAACCGCCATCGCGACACCGTGACGAGCATCATACCCGCTCTCGAACACTTTTGTCGAGAAGTCGGCAAACGAGAGTGTCTTGCCTTTATGGGAAACCTGTCCGAAGTCAGCGAATTGGAACAGTTCGAAAAACGGGAGCGGGATACCGGCGCCACGACGACCATCGTCATGCCCTCGGACACCACTCGATCCTGACACGTCTGATAAAAGGTGGCCGAGCCAGTTAGCGAATCCGGCGAACAGTTTGGCCAACACGTTTCCACCTTGAAGCACCTGGGTCCCGTCTTCTTTTGGCTCGAGTCGAAGCAGTCGGCCGTCCGAGATGAAACTGGCCTTACCCGTGAATTGATCCAAAATCGAGAAGAACAAACCGATGATGTCCGGCGCGTGGGCGAGCGATTTCAAATGATGGTCCGACGGGCGCATGTTGAGCGTTGTTGCGCCCATCTTTAAATCACTCGCATAGCGAGCGTCGTAGTTCACTTTAAACCGACGCTCTAAAAAACCGATGGCGCTCGCAATCGAGTCCGGTTGTTTCCGGAGTTGGGCCCCGTTCTTTTTATCCTGCTTCCAGACGAGGTTTGCGAACTTGATGACGACGTTGTCGACTTTTTCGTCCGACCATGCGCGCAATTTACTGTCGGCCGGGGAACCGACGAAGAAGCTGTCGATCAAACCGGCGACAAGGCCACTGAAGGAGGCAGTCATATAATCGTAGCGGTCACATTCCGCTTCCTTCAATAGAAACTCCTCTTTAAACGTTGTCGCCAAGTCGTGTCGCTGTCGTGCTGTCAAAAGATGGGCGAACGGGTCGTCGAGCCCGGTCACGTCATGTCGCGTCGCGTACATATCGAGTTCGGCCAAGTAGATATCCCAAGAGACGTCCGAGACTTGAATCGGCTCGAGGTCGTCAAACATCGGGACGGCTAACGGCGCAAGCGTTGTTGCCTCCGCTGGAAGAGACTGTCCGTTCATGAGCCGCATCATATCTTCAAACAAATCATCGAGGACAGCAGCCTGCGCATCTTGTGTATTTTCAAGTTGTGATAGATGCTTGTTTACTTCACCTAAGCGTTGCTCGGCCTGGGCGGCTTGATGCTGTTGGACGAGTAGCGCTTTCGCTTTATCGATCATGTCTTGTTCGGACCGGTTCATCTGTCACCGAAGACGTTCTTGACGAGACGCTTCGCTCCACCCGTCACTTCAGCGAGACCGCCGCCTGTCATCTCGAAGTAACCGATCGCTTGGAATGACTCATGCAATTGTTCTAGTTCTTCAAGCGTGAGCGTCTCTTTCAAGACGAGCTCCTCTTCGTTACTGAACGTCATGTCATCCAATTGGATTGGTTCAGGCGTGTAACACGTATAGACGTAATCGCGAATCTTTTGATATGTCGCTTTCGACGTCAACTCGTCTAAGCGAACCGCACTCAGTTTTGACGGTAGTTGTGTCATGATTTGTTCTTTCTGCGAATGGGTTTGCTTATCGGCGCTGAATTGAGCACTTTGGCTGAGCATTTGTAGCATATTGGATAACTGATTGATTTTCTCCGAATTTTCATTCCCCTGTTGGATGGCGACAACGAGACGACTGGAAATCTCATTGATGTCTTCGAGCAAATAGTTGAGCGTCTGCTGAGTGTTCCGAATGATGGCTTGAAGCATATATTCCCGTTGCTTGTTATTCTCGATATCTTTCATTCCAGTAATTTTCTTCAATCCCTGATACGTGCCGACCCCGATGACGACCAACACCCCGATTCCGGTAAACATGCTCGAAAAACCGAGTAGACCGCCCATGCCGAGTGAAGCGAGGCCAGACGTCAATCCGGCGGCGCTCAAGCCGACGACAGATCCTGATAAATAGATGGCCGTCAATGGGACTCCGACCGCGGCCGCTTTCGCCGCCAAGTCTTTCATCGACTTGGCAATCTCAGAGTCATTTTTCCGGAACGTCAAAATATCCTCATCGCTTTGGATAGCACTTGAGATAAGTTCGATTTCTTCTCTTGAAATCGACAGATCCTCTTTCAGCTGTTGGAGAAACGCATTCTCAAACCATGCTGAGAGCGGCCGCTTTAATTTGAACAGATAAAGTAAATCTTTGAACAATGATTTCTCGACGATGGAGAAATCGAGCGTCGTCGATAGGGTACGTAATTCTTCAATCAAGTCGGTCGTCGAAGTGTGAAGCGACGGGTTGCTCAAGTAGCTTCGAAGCTGCAATCGATACTCGGAACTGAGGTGAATCCGAGTGACGAGTGACATGAGTTCACTGTACTCTTTCGCATCGATTTGCTGGTCGTCGACGAAGGTGAAGTTCGCCAAAACTTTTAAATATGTAAGCTTATACGTTTCCGGCAAGTCGGCGAGCGGTGTCACTTGCGAGACGTTGACGAGTTCGTCTTCTTTGTCTTTGAGCGCTGCGATGCCGTTTAATAACTCGACGACGCCTTCGACGTTATACGTCGCGAGCTTGTCGGTCATACTATAGTCGTATTGCTCGGTGTGCATGACGACATGAAGCTTCTCTTTCCGCTTGTCGTTTTTATATGTTACTTCTCGGTCCAAGTCGACATGTTGCAAATCTTTGTAGAGCACACAGATTGGCTTTTCAAGAAGCGGTTTGAAGTAGAAGCGGTCCCCTAAAAACAGCATGCCTTCTTTGCCGCTCTTAAAGAGCGTCGAATCGTACAAGACGACGACGTGTTCTGGAAGTGCATCTTGCGCATAAGTTTTAATGGCACCGTTCAATTTTTTGTCGGGTACGTTTGGGGCGATATGTGTTCCGTCACCGAGCACAGTTTGGGCGTACTCTTTCAAATATGTATTAATATTCATGTGGCAACACCTTCCATATATTGTTTATAAAGTTATTATATACTTATAGGGGTTTAAGAGTAGGGAAAATATTCTACTCGGTAGCATAAATGAACGAGAGGAGAAACGAGCGCCGTGAATGTCATCATGTATATGTTGATCGTGTTATTAAGTGGGGGTATTACGATTCTCTTATTTCGTCAAGGACGTGAAATGAGGATTGTTTATCGGGCATTAAAGCGTGAACTTCGTCCCATCCAGAACGAGTTGAAAAGGTATGAGCACAATCCCGCCAGACAGTTTGAACTACTCGATCCGGTGTACCGGAAAGTCGTGTTTCAAGTTCACCCTAAACTGAAGATGAAACGGACGCAGCTAGAACAGATGGTCAGCGATGAACTGAACAGATTGATTAAAAGCAAGCGGTCATCAATTTGGTCATCAATCGTCGTGACTGGACGTGGCGTGTTGACGATGACAATGCTCGGGGTCAGCTTCGTGAGCGGGCACATGGTGTATACGGAAGGTGACATGACGGAACTGTTCGGACCGAAACAAGTGGAGAGTCAATCCGCTACGATTTTAGGGGACACGTTTGAGCTACCGAATCAGATTGCTTCTCCCGAAGAGCTCGGCATGGCAATCGCCTACCATATGAGCCAATTCGATGAATCATTCAGCATCCGTTATATCGGTAAAAGTCGTGACTTCGAGCAGACGATGGATGAAGCGTGGGATTGGCTCGAAGCGAACCATATTTATGTCTTCCGCTTGTCACGCGGAGGCGAGACAGAGTATCGGGATCACGGCGGGTATGTCGATTTGGATATGCGGTTAGCCTACGATATGAACATCGAGGAAGCTAAGCAAATCGAAGCAAAAGTCGATCAAGTCGTCGAGGAGATGCCTAGCGGCTTGAATGATTATGAGAAAGTGAAATATGTGAACGACTTTGTCGTCTTGAATACAGCTTATAACTTGGATAGCGTGGCGAGTCCGTTCACCCCGTACTCGATTCTATTCAACGGGGAAGGTGTCTGTGAAGGATATGCCTTGACGACGTTGCTTCTATTAGAAGCGGCTGGAGTAGAGGCGAGATACATCTCAGGCGAGGCTGGGACAGAGCTACACGCGTGGAACCTCGTCAAGCTGGACGGCGCTTGGTATCACTTGGATACGACGTGGAACGATCCGGTACCAAACCGGCCGGGAGAGGTGGGGTACGACTACTTCTTAGTGTCGGATGAGACGCTAAGAAGTGACCATTCATGGGAAGAAGAGACGTATCCGTTGACGGCGACAGCGAACTATCATTGAGGCAGGAGTGAAGCGATTGAAGCTTCGCTCTTTTTTGTTGCATTCATACACTTGTTTTTAAAAATAGGTCATTTCGTTTTTGAGAAACGTGCTATATTCTTAGTTGGGATTTATAGGGTTCATATTCAAAAGTCTACATATAGGTGTTGGGAAAAGAGGAAAACATATGAAGAAGTGGTTCATTCAATTGATAACTATTATACTCGTATTAAATTTGTTTCAGGTATCGTCAAAAGCCAGTGTTGATAATCAAGCACCCGAAGTAATTGAGTACTTTCTTGGTAACCAATCTCACTCAATCGGCGCTAACGTTATTGTGTCAGCAAAAATCACTGATAATTTAAGTGGCGTAGGTGGTGCCATTATGTATTTGAAAAAACCAATCAGTCACGAAACGATTAGAATCCATCTATTTTCAAAAGGGAACGGGATATATGAAGGAAGCTTGTCAATCGTTCAAGGCATGGAGCCAGGGCGATACGAATTGGATAAAATTTTTGTCTACGACAAGGTTAGTAACAGCAAAGACTTTCGTCCTTCACTGAATAATAAAGAGTTCTTTGATCTTATCAATATGGAGCAAGACAATGAACCTCCTCAAGTAGTCGAATACTCATTTGACAGGATTGAGTATGCTCCAGGCACAACGATGAACGTGAATGCGCATATTATAGACAACTTAAGTGGGGTTGGTGGTGCCATTATGTACTTGAAGAAACCAATTAGCGGCGGCACAATTGGAATTCATTTGTTTCCTAAAGGCAATAATAAGTATGCAGGGTCTCTCCAGATAATCAATGGGATGGAGCCAGGACGCTACGTAATCGACAAGATATTTGTATACGATAAAGTAAGCAACAGTACAGATGTTCGAAAGTCGCCAGAGGACACTCGATATTTTGATGTAGTGGATTCTGAGAGAGACAGCGAGGCTCCTCGAGTACTAGGATATTCTATTGAACATAAAGAATACTCGGTTGGATCAACAGTCAATATTTCAGCTCGTATTGCAGACGACTTAAGTGGTGTCGGAGGAGCTATTATGTATTTAAAGAAACCGCTTAGCGGGAACACGGTAGGAGTTCATTTGTTTTCCCAAGGCCAAAACATTTATAGTGGTAGCCTTCGAATGATTGACGGTATGGAGGTTGGGCATTATGTCGTTGATAAGATATTTGTTTACGACAAAGTGAGCAACAGTAAAGACATGAAGTATACGTCACCTGATAATCAAGGTTTTTTATATAGAACTGAGTTGAATCCACCGACATTCAATCGCTTCGACGAAAACCATGTTGAACTCGACGAAGGAGAAGCTACTTCTTTCACCGTCTTCGCTACAGATGACTTGAAACTGAAGTCGGTCGATGCGGTGTTCGTGAACGGAGAAGAGTCCATCACGCTCTCTAGTTCGAACGTGACGAATGAAGGATTCCAATTCGATTTGAACCGCAGCGACTTCCCGGAAGGAGCAGGGACGTGGAAGCTGAAAGAATTGACGATTGCTGACTTGAACCAAAATACGACGACGGTATCGGATGGGTTGGTATTCACCGTGACGACGTTACCGAAAATCGAACCGGTCGATGCGGTCATCGTCAATTCGGACGACTGGTGGAGCTACACGACGATCAATCAAGACGTCTACATCATGCCGGGTGCGACGTTGACGCTCGGACAGAACACCGTCTTAAACGGAAACGTTTACGTCGGCGGACGGCTTCGTCTGACGGGTGGGGTTCAAGCGAAGCATGAGATTCGAGCGAGTTCGTTCACATTTGGCCACTACTATCCGTACCAAGACGGGATGGTGACGATGTCGGGCTCGAACTCGATCTCCTCGATGATCGCAACGAGCAATTTGTATGGCACGCTCCCGTTCCGCTTGAACGAGACGCCAGTATTTGAGACGAACGGGAACGTCACCGTCGCCGGTGCGTTCATCCCGCTCGGCACATTATACGTGAACGATGAAGCGGTTCAAGCAAACGCAAACGGGACGTTCCGTCTGGACATGGAAACACCGGGTGACCACGCGCTTCGTTTCGCGATGACCGACCAGTTCGGAAAGACTCACCGCTGGACGTATAAAGTCTATACGCGCGACTTGCCGGTCGTCTCGGTGAGCAAGGACAGCGGCATCTACTTGCGAGGGGAGACAACCGAGCTGACGGCGACGAAGCAGGCGACTGTCTACTACGCCAAAAATGAGGAGACTGCTAGCCCGTATACGAGGGCAATCCCACTCAGCGAGACCATGTCGCTCACGGCACATGCGGTCGATGAGATCGAGCTCACGTCCGAGAACGTGACACGTCGTTATGAAGTATTCCACGTCGACGACGTGACGAATCGGGACACGTCGATTCGAGGGAAGGCAGAACCGGGTACGGAACTCACGCTCACACTCGGACAACTGCCGGTCGTGACGACGGCGAAAACGGACGGGACGTTCGCTTTCACCGGTCTTGATTTGACTACCGATTCGTTTACGATTCAAGCGACGCGCGGCCTACTGACGAGTGACGTGTATACGAAAAAGATTCGTGACGTCCTCCCGCCTGTCGTGTCAGGTGTGGAAAACGGTAAATCTGTCTCCATGCCAGCGACGATTACCTTCAATGAAGGAACCGCGACGTTGAATGGGAAACCGTTCACTTCTGGCCAGACGGTCGATCAAGACGGGAAGTACACACTCCTCGTTCGAGATGCGAGCGGAAATGAGACGACGCTGCAATTCACGATCGATCAGACTGCCCCAGTCGTCACCGGGGTAACCGACCAAGCGTTAATCAATAAAGCCGTCGCGGTAGCTTTCAATGAAGGGACGGCGACGTTGAACGGGAAACCGTTCACGGGCGGAGCCGTGACGAAGGCTGGGACATACGTCTTGCGCGTGACCGACCTCGCCGGTAACGAGACGGCGTTGACATTTACCATCGACCTCATCGCACCGGCAATCGAAGGCGTCGACGCGGCGTTCTACCAAGACGGCGTGACGCCAAACTTTGCAGAAGGAACGGCGACGCTCAACGGGAAACCGTATACACCCGGCACACGCATCACGACAGAAGGCACGTATACACTCGTCGTGACAGACGCTGCTGGAAATGAGACGACGCGCGAGTTCACGATTGACCGAACTCCGGTCGCGGTGACCGGGGTAGCGGACGGAGTGACGAAAGACATCGTCAGCCCACGTTTCACGGAAGGGACGGCGACCTTAAACGGGAAACCGTTCACATCGGGACAAGCCATCACGGGCGACGGTGCGTATACACTCGTCGTGACAGACGCTGCTGGGAATGAGACGACGCGCGCGTTCACGATCGACCGGACCGCGCCAATCGTCACGGGCGCGACGAACGGGACGTTCAACAAAGCGGTCACGCCTGTCTTCACGGACAAAGCGACATTGAACGGACGGGACTTCATGAGCGGCACAACCGTCACGAATGAAGGGACGTATACGCTCGTCGTGACGGATCTGGCCGGCAATAAGACCGAGATTCGTTTTACGATCGATCAGACGAAAGTGGAGGTGAGTGGTGTCGAAGACGGCAAGACGTATGTCAGTGTGACACCGCGCTTCACCGAAGGCAAGGCGACATTGAATGGGGCGTCGTTCGTCTCTGGCCAGACCGTATCAACAGACGGTGACTATACGTTGAGCGTGACGGACGAAGCCGGCAACGAGACAGTCATCCGTTTCACGGTTGACGCGACACCCCCTGCAGTAATTGGTTTAAACAAAGGCCAGACGCATTACCGCGAAGTCGCACCGACATTCGCAGAAGGGACGGCGACATTGAACGGACAACCGTTCGCCTCGGGCACGCGTATTTCCCGGGAAGGGGCGTACACGTTGCGCCTAGTCGACGCGAGTGGCAACGAGACGACTGAGACGTTCACAATCGACCGGACGCGTCCAGCCATCACCGGCGTGACGGCAAATCAGCTGACGAAGCAGACCGTCACGATTCGGTTCAATGAAGGCACGGCGACGTTGAATGGGAAGGCGTTCCGGACGAACACGCAAGTGAGTGTGTCAGGCAACTATACGCTCCGTGTGACGGATGCGGCTGGCAACTACAGCTGGCTCGCGTTCACGATTGATAAAGTCGGGCCGACAAAACCGACGATCCTCACACTCACGAACAAGTCGACACGTGTGACCGGTAGAACGGAAGCCAGGGCGACCGTGCTCATCACGTATGGCGGGCGGACGTATACAACGAAGGCGAGTTCGACCGGTGTCTATGCGTACAACCTGAAGACGACGAAATCGGGGGCGGCGGTATCCGTTCGGGCCCGCGATGCGGCGGGTAACGTCTCGAGCCTGACGTCGACGAAAGTGCTCAATACGTTCTCGACGTTCACGACCAATCCGGTCAAGTCGACGCAAACAATCGTGACCGGCAAAGGGAAGCGGGCCGCGACGGTACAGGCGTATGTAGGGACGAGAGCAATCAGTAAAGCGGTAAAAGTCGATGTGAAAGGGAACTATCGGTTGATGATCCCGAAACAAAAGACAGGGACGGTCATTACGGTGAAGATGACCCAAACCGGTTATCAAGAAGTGAAGAAGACAAATAAAGTCGTAAGATGACAAAACGCAGGTTGGCGAGGTGCCGATCTGCGTTGTTGTCACTTTAGAGATGAGGAAGGGCACTTGGATTATGTAGATACCATAGGCGGGATATGTGAAACAGACACAAGCGGTCATCGTCAACTAACCGTGTCGGATTAAGCCTAGGATTCATCCAGTTCTTGAAACCAATCGAACGAACGCCCGTATACAGAGTAACGACTGAATAAAGGAGCGCTGACCTATGAGACGCGAACAACATATCCGTCGCCTCGTCGACTACGCACGGCAAGGCAAAGCAAAAGCGATTATGATCGGAGCCGGTTCCATCTTCCTGACGAGCACGTTCCTGCGAACGGTCGACATCTCACAACCGCTCCTCATCGGACTCGGGTTTCTCGGCGTCGTCCCGCTGCTCGTGCGTGAATGGAAGCTCGGGACAATCCGGAGTACGTTCAACGATGACGCGACGTATCAACGGCTCATCCGCTTCCCGTTTTGGCTGACGCTGTTTGGCCTCCTTGTCTTGTACGCGTTGCTTGGGTGGTTTGAAACCGGCTCGCCGGGGACGTCGTTCTTTCTAGCGCTCGGTGTCCTGTTGCTTGGCATGTTCGGCCTGCAACGCGCCTTCGACCGCGTCATCTTAAAGCTCGAACCCGACTATATCACCGACCGCGAACTGCATCGCGAACTGAACTGACCGACCGTCTCCTCGCGAGGCGGTCTTTTTTTTTAGGTCCAAGTTCCTAAAAAGACAAAGAACGAAACGGAACGGCAACATGACATGATGTTGCGAAAAAATGATAAATGATTCCCTCCGATTGTCAAGATGAACAGGGAAAGAACGTATTACGGTAGGCTCATGCCTTATTTCTGTCGTCCATTTTGTCTATAAGGAGGGAAACATTCATGAATCAGCAAACGACGATCGTCGGTGATCTCGTCGAGGTACTTAAGAAAAGCAAGTGGTTACTCGTACCGTTCATCCTGCTCGGCGGGCTCGCTGCTTATTATGTGAGCACGGCGTTCATCCAACCGACGTACGAGGCCTCGACGCAAGTGCTCTTAGTGACCGAACAAGAAGGCGACCGCGTCGACAGCTCGGAAGTGCTCTCGTCGCTCTCGCTCGTCAATACGTACCGAGTCATCATGAAGAGCCCGGCCATCTTGAACGAAGTGACAGAGCGCGTCCCGAACGCGCCAGACCCGATCAGTGACGTGCTCACGGTCGAGAGTGAGGAAGAGTCACAAGTCATCAGCGTCGTCATCACCCATACGGACGCGGCGGTGGCGGCCGAGACGGCGAACGTCATCAGCGAAGTGTTCGCGGACGAGATCCCGGACTTGATGAACATCGACAACGTCCGCATCTTGTCGCCGGCTGAAGTGCCGCTCACCCCGATCTCACCGAACATCCTCATCAATACAATAATCGGTATGTTCGTCGGCTTGTTCTTCGGCGGGCTGATCGGTCTCTTACGCTACGTGTTCGACAAACGGATCCAAAACGAACAAGAGGCGGAACGGCTGTTAGACCTTCCCGTCATCGGGTCGGTGCCGGTCATCGAACGGCGTGACATGAAACCGAAAAAAATAAAAACGAACACCCCTAAAGGGAAAGGAGAGGTCCCTCATGTTTCTGAGAAAAAAGAACGACAATCTTCCTGATTACGGGCAGCGTGATTTGATCACGCTCGCCAATCCGAAGTCGCCGATCTCGGAGCAGTATCGGACAATCCGGACGAACCTCGAGTTCACGTCGATCGGTCAGAAGCTACAGATGATCAACGTCACATCGGCCTCGACCGGGGAAGGGAAGTCGACGACCGCGGCGAACCTCGCCGTCGTCTATGCGCAGCTCGGAAAGCGCGTCCTTCTCATCGACTGTGACCTTCGTAAACCGACGGCGCAGTTCACGTTCAACCTCTCGTCCCAAGCCGGGCTATCGACGATTCTCGTCGGACGGATCTTGCTCGAGCGGGCCATTCAAAAGACGGGCGTCGAGCGGTTGTCGCTCCTCACCGCAGGACCGATTCCGCCGAATCCGACCGAGCTCATCGCTTCTGACCAGATGGTCGAACTGCTCGACGAGGTGCGCCGGCAATACGATATCGTCATCCTCGACGCACCGCCGATGATGCAAGTGGCGGACGCCCGTCTGCTCGCAAAAATCGCCGACGGCACGATCCTTGTCATCGGCTGCGAAAATTCGGAGCGCCAACTCGTCGTGAAAGCGAAAGAACAGCTCGAGCGGACCGGGACGCATATGCTCGGCCTCGTCTTGAACAAGCGGAAGAGCGGACGGCATAAGTATTACGCGTACGAGTGAGGTGGCGACGATGAAGATTCTCCATATTAACGCGATCAACGACGTGAAGAGCACTGGACGAATCTGTAAAGAACTCGCATCTGTCCATCACGACTGCGGACACGAGACGCGTGTCGCCCACTCGACGGGACCGGTCACCGAGGCGAGTTACGTCATCGGCGATCCCGTAGACGTGAAGCTGCACGCGCTGCACGCTCGCATCACCGGACGGCAAGGCTACGCCTCACGATTTGCGACGGAGAATTTGGTCCGTGACATCGAGCGCTACGCTCCGGACGTCGTCCATCTCCATAACTTGCATGCCAACTACGTTCATCTCAGGACGTTGTTCGAATACCTGGCCGCACGCGACATCCCGACCGTGTTGACGCTCCATGACTGCTGGTTCTTCACCGGCAAATGCACGCATTACACGACGGCCGGGTGCAACAAGTGGCAACACGGCTGCGGCGACTGCCCGCAACTTCGGGACGATATCCCGAGCTGGCTGTTCGACCGGACGAGTGAGATGCTCGACGACAAACGTCGCTGGTTGACGGCGATCCCGCGCCTCGCCGTCGTCGGGGTCTCCGACTGGATCACGACCGAGGCGCGCTTTTCGTTCCTCCGACACGCTGCCGTATTGCGCCGGATTCATAACTGGGTCGACCTCGACGTGTTTCGTCCGGTCGACGCGACCGAGCTCCGGGCACGGCTTCAGTTGACCGACAAGATGGTGCTGCTCGGTGTCGCGAGCACGTGGAGTGAGGCGAAAGGGCTCGGTGCCTTCCTCGACCTCGCGGCGGCACGTCCGAACGACGCCTTTCTCTTGATCGGCCGGCTTAGCGACACAGAGCTCCCGGCCAACGTCATCCACGTCGACGAGACGAACGACGCCCGTGAGCTCGCCCGCTACTACGCGCTCGCCGACGTGTTCCTCAACTTATCGGAAGAGGAGTCGTTCGGCAACGTCACGGTCGAGGCGATGGCGTGCGGGACGCCGGTGCTCGTCTTGGACGCGACCGCGAGCCCGGAACTCGTCACCGACGATACGGGTGTCGTCGTCGCGACGCGGGGACTCACCGATTTGAATTACGGGATCGAGCGCATCTTTGCCCGTGGCAAACGGTCGTACAAAGACGCGTGCGTCACCCATGCCCGGACGAACTTTGCGCTCCGTGACCGCGCCATCGACTACTTGGACGTCTATGCGGCGCTCCGACACGAGAAAGTGAGGAATATTCTATGAAACCACTCGTCTCGATCATCATCCCGGTGTACAACGGGAGCAACTATTTGGCCGAATGTATCGACAGCGCCCTGGCCCAGACGTATACGCACATCGAAGTCATCGTCGTCAACGACGGCTCGACCGACGGAGGGAAGACGGCCGCCGTCGCCAAAACCTACGGCGACCGGATCCGTTACATCGAGCAAGTGAACGGCGGCGTCTCGAGCGCGCTCAACCGTGGGATCGACGAGATGCGCGGTGACTTCTTCTCTTGGCTCAGCCACGACGACTTGTACGCCCCGCGAAAAATCGAGGCGCAGCTCGAGACGCTCGAGCGGGAAAAACTCGACCCGTCGCGGACGATCCTCGTCACCGGCACCCGCTTCATCGACGAACACGGGGCCCCGATCCGGCGTTACCAGCGCAAATTCACCGGGCTGTATCAAGCGGGTGATATGTTCCGTCACTTGATGCTGACGTCGAGCCTGAACGGTTGTGCGCTCCTCATCCCGCGCGCGGCGTTCGCAACGCGGCGCTTCTCGCAGGAGGACCGGTTCATCCAAGATTGGATGTGTTGGATCGGGTTCGCGCTTGACGGGTTTGACTACTATTTGACGGATGAGCCGCTCGTTCTGTCCCGGATTCACGGGGCCCAACAGACGAAAAAGATTGCCCACCGTGCCGAAATCGAATCGGACCGCTACCTCAGCCAGTTACTCCTTGACGTCGAGCGCCGTCCGGACGCGGGTACGCTCATCCCGATCATCTTGCGCCATACGTTCAAAGAAGATGCGGTGGCGGTGCGTGAAGCGTATCTCGCGACCCGGGACGTGCGTGACTATTTCAGTCCGTTCGAACATGGGCGTCTGCGGTTCAACGGACTGTTGATCTCGAACTTGCTGTCGCTCTATCGGGGCGTCACGAACCTCATCTATCGTTAGAAAAGAGGCGACCTCATGACCATCTATCTCGTCAACATCGCACTGCTCGTCCTCTGGGCGATGCTGCTCATGCGTTCTGACACGACTTACAGGCGCGGTTGGTTCGTGACGTTCGCGACCGTCCAGTGGATCGTCTTGTCGGGATTTCGTCACATCTCGGTCGGGGACGACACGGCGCAATACGGAGCGCTTTTCCTTGCGACGAAGCCGTTGCCGCTCGAAGCGCTGACGCGGGACTTCTTTACCCTCGTCTTCACCGAGAGCGAGGACCCGGGCTATTATTTGTTCCAACGGCTCACCCAGTTCGTCATCTCGGACTATCAACTGTATCTCGTCTTGATCGCCGTCATCTTCATGGTGCCGCTCGGTTACTTCATCTATAAATATTCGAGCGAGCCGCTCATCAGCTTTTTGATCTTCTCGGTCCTGTTTTATGAATTTTTCGCCGTGACGGGGTTACGCCAGACGGTGGCGACGGCGCTCGTCGTCCTCATCGGTTATCACTTCGTCCGGGCCCGCAAGCTCCTACTGTTTCTCGTCCTCGTGCTCGTCGCCATGACGATCCATAAGTCGGCGCTCGTGTTCTTGCCGTTTTATTTCTTGGCCAACCGGCAACTGACGAAAGCGTACATTCTCGGCATGCTCGGCTTCATCGCCGCCTTGTTCGTGTTTCGGGGCCCGTTCTTTGAGATGTTGGTGACGTTATCTGGCTACGACACGTATGACTACATGAATGGGGCGGGTGCGATCAACTTCAGCGTCATGCTCCTGTTCGTCCTGCTCGTCGCCTTATGGCGGCGCGATGAGATCTTGGCGAACAACCCGTCGGCGACGCATTACTTTAACGCGTTGTTCCTCGCGGCATGCTTCTTGCCGCTCACGTTCATCAACCCGTCGATGATGCGGCTCGTCCAATACTTCACGCTGTTCTTGATTCTGATGATCCCGGAGATCCTCAAGACGTTCGAGCGGCGCGAACGATTGCTCGTCTATTACGCGGCGGTGACGCTGTTAGTCTTGTTGTTCCTGCAGGACGCACCGGTGTATACGTTCTTCTGGCAGTAAGGAAGAGAGGTGGAAACACATGTCGACACGCGTCGAGCCCGATGAGGCCGCGAGTACACGCAAAATCAAATACGGGGCAGCGATGTCGTATACGCAAATCTTTTTCGGCATCTTGTCCGGATTGATCTATACGCCGTGGATGATCCAGGAGATCGGTCAAGCGAACTACGGGCTCTACATGCTCACCATCTCGCTGATCAGCATGTTCGCGATGGACTTCGGGCTCGACGCGGCCGTATCCCGGTTCATGAGCAAATACATGGCCGAAGGGGACGAGGATAAGGCGGCACGCTTCCTCGGCGTCGCCTATAAACTGTTCACCGTCATCGGCTTCGTCTTGTTCGTCATCCTCGCGGTCGTCTATTTCTTTCTCGACTCGGTATACGCGGGGCTGACCGCGGCCGAGCTCGACAAGTTGAAAGTCCTGTACGTCGTCGCCGGTCTGTTCATCGTCATGTCATTCCCGGCGAAACCGTTCACGGGCATCCTTGTCTCACATGAGTACTTCTTGTTCTCGAGCGCGCTCCAGTTGACAGAAAAGATCGCGACCGTCGTCCTCATGGTGACGGCGCTCATCCTCGGCTACGGGCTGTATGCGCTCGTCCTCGTCACCGCGTTCGTCGGCACGCTCGTGCTCATCATTGAATACATCTTTATCCACCGGAAGACGACGGTCCGCGCGAACTTCCGTGAACGCGACAAAGGAATTTATAAAGACATCTTCGGCTTCATGACATGGAGCACGGTCACGCTCGTCGCCCAGCGCTTCATCCTCAACATCACGCCGAGCCTGCTCGGGATGCTCGCCGGCAGTGCCTCGATCGCCTTGTTCTCGGTCGGGATGGTCATCGAAGGGTACGTCTGGACGATCGCGTCGGCGCTCGGTTTCTTGTTCTTGCCGAAAGTGAGCCGGATGCTCACGCGTGACGACAGGGGAGGAATCGCCGTCTTGTTCGTCCGGATCGGCCGCATCCAGCTCTATATCGTCGGATTGATCGTCCTGTCATTCTTCGTCCTCGGACAAGAGTTCATGCGGCTCTGGGTCGGCGAGGCGTTTCACGATTCGTATTACGTCGCGCTCCTCCTCATCGCCCCGAGCCTTATCACATTGACACAAGACATCGGCAACACGACGCTCATCGCCGAGAACAAAGTGAAGTATCGGGCGTATGGCGCACTCATCGTCGCCTGTATCAGCATCACGTTATCTCCGCTCCTCATCCCGATTTACGGGCCGATCGGGGCGGCTGTCGCCATCTGTATCGGCAATATCGTCGGGCTCGTCTTCTATATGAACTTCGTCTACAGCCGCATCCTCAAACTCGACATCGGGCTATTTTTCCGGTCATGCCACGTGAGGATTCTTCCGGCGCTCGCGCTCTATACGGTCATCGGCTGGGGCATCCAACAGCTGTTCCCGGCGTCGAACCTGTTCGCCTTCGCCTTGAAAGGGGGCGTGCTCGTCGTCCTCTATGGCATCATCATGTGGTTCCTCGCGTTTGATGACAGCGAGAAAGCACTCGTCCATCAAGTGTTCGCCCAAGTGAAGATCCGCATCCTATCCATCCACCATACTTCTTAGGAGGGAACGTTATGAATCGACTCAAAGTGATGACCATCGTCGGCACGCGCCCGGAAATCATCCGTCTCTCGGCCGTCATCGCCAAGCTCGAGGCGTCGGAGGCGATCGAACACATCCTCGTCCACACCGGACAAAACTACGACTACGAGTTGAACGAGATCTTTTTCGAAGACTTCGGTCTGCGCACGCCCGACTACATTCTCGACGCCTCCGCTGACGGGCCGATGGCGACGATCGGCAACATCTTGATCGCGGTCGATCCGGTGCTCAAGGCTGAACGACCGGACGCCGTGCTCATTCTCGGCGATACGAACAGCTGCCTCGCCGCCATCGCCGTCAAACGCCATAAAATCCCAATCTTCCACATGGAGGCAGGGAACCGCTGTTTTGACGAACGGGTGCCGGAAGAGACGAACCGCCGCATCGTCGACCATATCGCCGATGTCAATTTGACGTACAGCGACATCGCCCGCGAGTATCTTCTAAAAGAAGGGCTCCCGTCCGACCGCGTCATCAAGACGGGCAGTCCGATGTTCGAGGTGCTCACGCGCCAGCGAGACAAAATCGACCGCTCGGACGTGCTCGACCGGCTCGGTCTGACGGCAGGCGGCTACTTCGTCGTCTCCGCGCATCGGGACGAGAACATTAGTGCGGATGAGAACTTCTTCGATCTCATCGACACGTTGAATGCGATCGCCGAGACGTACGACCTCCCGCTCATCATCAGCACGCACCCGCGCACCGCCAACCGGATTCGCGAGACCGGGGTGACGCTGCACCCGAATATCCGCACGCTCAAGCCGCTCGGGTTCAGCGACTACGTCCACTTGCAACTTCATGCGAAAGCGGTGCTCAGTGACAGCGGGACGATCAGCGAGGAGAGTTCGATCCTCGGGCTGAAAGGCTTAAACATCCGCCAAGCGCACGAGCGGCCCGAGGCGATGGAAGAAGGGGCGGCGATGATGGTCGGCTTGAAACGCGACCGCGTCCTCCAGGCGCTCCGCGTGTTAGAGGAGACGGATACACCGATGCGACTCGTTTCCGACTACGCGATGCCGAACGTGTCCGATAAAGTGCTCCGCATCTTGTTGTCGTACACGGATTATGTGATGCGTGAAGTGTGGAAACAGACGCCGGGGAGTCCGCTCAAGAGGGAGGTGTGAGGGATGCGCTATTTGAATCAAAAGCGGAAACTCGACATCGTCTTGAGTTCGCTCGCACTATTTTTGCTCGCACCGTTGCTCGTGTTGATCGCGATTTTGATCAAACTCGACTCGAAAGGACCGGTCCTGTTCAAACAGCAGCGCGTCGGTCAGGACGAGACGTTGTTTTGGATCTATAAGTTCCGGACGATGCGGGACGACACGCCGAAAGACGTGCCGACCCACATGTTCGCCGACCCGACGAAACACATCACGCCGATCGGTAGCGTCCTCAGGAAGACGAGCCTCGACGAACTCCCGCAACTCGTCAACATTTTAAAAGGCGACATGGCGCTCGTCGGTCCGCGGCCGGCGCTGTGGAATCAGACCGACTTGATCGAGGCGAGACGCGCGGAAGGCGTCGCCCCGGTCAAACCAGGCCTGACCGGGTGGGCGCAAGTGAAAGGACGCGATGAGCTCCCGATCGAGGTGAAGGCGAAGTTTGACGGGGATTACGTCCGGCACATGGGTCACCGTCTCGACCTCGTCTGTATCTTGTTGACGGTCCGAAACGTCCTCCTGCGCAAAGGCATCATCGAAGGGCAGGTCGAACCGCCGACCGTCCCGTTGAAAGAAAAAGAGATGACACATGTTGCGAAAAAATGATAGGAGTTTCCCTTCTATTACCAATTCATTTCAAATTTGGCGGGTAAAAGACTTCATACACAACCTCCTGACCTCTCAGACAATGCACCTCAGAAAGGAGACTCGATCATGTTTTCGAATAAGACTTTGCTCATCACCGGCGGGACCGGCTCGTTCGGCAACGCCGTCATGGAACGGTTTCTCCATACGGACATTAAAGAGATCCGTATCTTCTCACGTGACGAGAAAAAACAAGAAGACATCCGCAAACGCTACAACGATGACAAACTGAAATTTTACATCGGTGACGTGCGCGATTCGAATAGCGTCAAGAACGCGATGTACGGCGTCGATTACGTGTTCCACGCCGCGGCGCTCAAACAAGTCCCATCGTGCGAATTTTTCCCGATCGAAGCCGTCAAGACGAACATCCTCGGCACCGAGAACGTCTTGAACGCTGCCGTCGATGCCGGTGTCGCGAAAGTGATCTGCCTGTCGACCGACAAGGCGGCCTATCCGATCAACGCGATGGGCATCTCGAAAGCGATGATGGAAAAAGTGTTCGTCGCCAAGGCACGCGCCGTCGGTCCGGACAAGACGCTCATCTGCGGCACCCGTTACGGTAACGTCATGGCGTCCCGCGGCTCGGTCATCCCGCTCTTCGTCGAACAGATCAAAAACGGGGAACCGCTCACCGTGACCGACCCGCTCATGACCCGGTTCTTGATGAGTCTCAGTGACGCGGTCGAGCTCGTCGTCTTCGCCTTCAATTATGCGCACGCGGGCGACATCATGGTCCAAAAGTCACCGGCTTCGACGATTGGTGATCTCGCCGAGGCGCTCAAACAATTGTTCCAAGTCGACAATCCGGTCAAAGTCATCGGTACCCGGCATGGCGAGAAGACGTTCGAGACGCTCATGACACGTGAAGAACACGTCCTCGCCGAAGATATGGGTGGTTTCTTCCGCGTCCCGGCTGACAACCGTGACCTCAACTACGATAAATATTTCAGTGAAGGCAGCAGGGAGCTGACGGTCCAAGGCGAGTACAACTCGAACAACACCGAACAGCTCGGCGTCGAAGACGTGAAACGGCTGCTGTTGACGCTGCCCTACATTCAAGCAGAACTCGCAGCTTGGCACGTGCCGAGCTCGACGAAGCGGATCGGGTGAGGTGAATCTGATGAAACAACGACTCGTCTTCATCACGAACATCGCCGCCCCGTATCAAGTCAAGTTCTGCTACGCGCTCCAAGAACATTTCGATACCGAGTTTTGGTTTTATGACCAATTGACCGCCCGACGTCCCGACTGGTGGAAAGTCCCGCTCGGCGACCGCTGTAAAGTGCTCAAAAGCAACTACTTCGCCGGACCATTGAACTATGTGTCACTCCAGGTGTTCCAAGAACTTGCCCGCTTCAAACCGGACATCATTCTCGTCGCCGGCTTCACACCGCTGCACTCGCTCATCTTGAAGCTCGCGAAACGGAAAGGCAGTAAAGTCGTCGTCTTGAGCGAGCCGATCCGCGACGTGTCGGGTGAGGATAACGCCTCGGACAAGCTGCTCGAACAAGCGAACGCGAAGTGGAAGACGCGGATCATCCACACGATGTTCCGTGACGCCGACCTGATCTTCGGAATGGGACAAGTCGCCCGCGACCAATTCGTCCGCGAGTTCGGATTCATGGAAGAACAAGTCGTCAACGCCCCGTACCCGATCGATATCGACGCCTATTTCGACCATCCGCTCCGCGTGAAGCGCCGAGGTGACCCGGTCCGGATCTTGTTCGCGAACCGGCTCATCGACCGCTACCAACCGCTTGTCGCCCTAGAAGCGTACCGGGCCTTGAAACGAGACTATCCGAACCTGTCGCTCGCGCTGAACCGGGACGGACACTTGTACGAGGCGTGTCGTGACTACATCAAGGAGCATGACCTCGAAGGTGTGACGTTCTTGGATGAAATCGACGCCTGGGACAATATGCATCTCGTCTATCGTGACTCGGACATCTTAGTCTTGCCGGCGACCTATTCGAACGGCAACTTGACGATCATCGAGGCGTGCGCGTCCGGGATGGGCGTCATCGTCAGCCGTCAAGTCGACAACGTCTCGGGGCATTTGACGGAAGGGGAGAACTGTTTCAAATGTGAGCCGACCGCTACGTCGCTCGAGGCGTCACTCCGGAACTACCTGGAAGCACCGGAACGGCTCGCGACGCATGGCGCCCTGTCAAAACAAAGCGTCGAGAATCGTCGCAACCGTGCGACCGCGGCGACGTATCGCCAACTGTTCACGCAAGCAAACATCATTTGACGCCAAAGGAGACCAACGACATGGTGAAGCTCATGCTGTTAGGAGGAGCGATGCATCAAACGCCCGTCATTTTAAAGGCGAAAGAGAAAGGGATCTTCACGATCCTGTGCGATTTCTTGCCGGACAATCCGGGGCGAAACGTCGCTGACCGTTATTACTGCGTCAGTACACTCGACCGCGAACGCGTGCTCGAAGTGGCACGCGAGGAACAGATTGACGGGATCATCGCTTACGCGTCAGACCCGGCCGCTCGCACGGCGGCTTACGTCGGCGAAGCGCTCGGACTCGTCACGAACCCGTTCCAGACGGTCGAGACGTTGACGAATAAAGTCAAGTTCCGCGCCTTCTTGAAAGCGAACGGCTTCCCGACACCTGAGGCATACGCCTTCACCGAATTCGAAACGGCCGTTTTGGCACTGTCGACGCTGCGTGGGACGTACGTCGTCAAACCAGCCGACTCGTCGGGGAGCAAAGGGATTAGCCGCATCACCTCGTCGGATACGCCCAGGAGGATTCGCGAAAAGCTAGCCGCCGCCTTCGAGGTGTCACCGGGCGGGGAAATCGTCGTCGAACAGTTCGTCAAACGTGACGGCTATCAAGTCGCCGGAGACGGGTTCGTCGTCGACGGGAAACTCGTCTTTCGTTGTTTCGGTAACAGCCATTTCAACGTGAAAGGCGTCAACCCGTTCGCGCCCATCGCTGCGAGCTTCCCGAGCGTCCAACCGGACCGCGTCCAAGCGAAAGTCCACACCACGCTTCAATGCATGATCACGAAAGTCGGGCTGAAGAACGGTCCGCTCAACTTCGACATTTTCGTCAGTAAAGGTGACGTCTACTTGATGGACATCGGCCCCCGTAACGGCGGCAACTATATCCCGCAGATCATCGAACAGGCGACCGGCGTCGACATGGTGAGCGCGACGATCGACCTCGCGCTCGGACGACCGGTCGAACTGGAAATGAAACGTGTCACGACGCCGTCGAGTTACTTCATGCTCGGCAGCCAAGTACCAGGCCGTTTTATCGGACTCACGTTCGCATCCAAAGGGTACACGATCGTCAAATCGAATTTGGCCTACGCGATCGGTTCGGATATCCCGCGCTTCGAAGGGGCGAACAAAGCACTCGGCAGTCTCATCCTTCGGTTTGAAGACGTGCCGACGATGCTCCGGCTGCTCGATCATCCGGACAAATGGGTGACGCTTCACGTCACGCCGGCTACTCAACGGAAGGAGGGATTGTCATGGATATCGTCGTCACCGGAGCAAGCGGCTTTTTAGGAAAACACCTCACGCACGCACTTGAACAGGAAGGGCACAACGTCCTTAAAGTCACGCAGGAGACACACTTCGCTGAACGGAGCCGGATGCTCCGAGCGGCCGACTTCGTCTTCCATCTCGCCGGCGTCAACAGGCCGGAAGACCCGCACGAATTCATCACCGGTAACGTCGATTTGACCGAGGTCATCGCGACGGAGCTGTTGTCATACAACCCGGTTCCGATCGTGTTCGCCTCGTCGATCCAGGCGACGCAAGACAACGACTACGGCCGCAGCAAGCGTGACGCGGAAAACGTGCTCGTCGTCTACAGCGAACGCTCTGGGACACGGGTCCACTTGTTCCGCTTGCCGAACGTGTTCGGGAAGTGGGGGCGCCCGTTTTATAACAGCGCCGTCACGACGTTCTGTCATCAGATCTCGCGCGGCGAGACGGTCACGGTGAACGACCCTGAGCGGTTGCTCACACTCGCCCACGTCGATGATGTCGTCGCCTCGTTTCTTGACACGTTGACGACGGACGTCGCGCTCTATCCGACGGTTCCGTCGCATGAGATCTCCCTGCTCGACGTCGTCCGTACGCTCGAGGCGTTCGAGACGATGCGGGCGGCGCACAGCGTGCCGGACTTGTCGGACGCGTTCACGAAACAGCTGTATAGCACGTACACGAGTTACTTGCCGAGAGAGCGGATGGTGACACCGCTCCTGATGCACCGCGACGCGCGCGGCTCGTTCACCGAGTTCTTGAAGACGCCGGACCGGGGGCAAGTGTCCGTCAACGTCGCCAAGCCCGGCATCAAAAAAGGGGAACATTGGCACGACACAAAGCATGAGCAATTCCTCGTCGTCAGCGGAGAAGGTGTCATCCGGCTCCGGTTGGTCGACGACACGGAAGTCATGACGTTCCATGTGAGCGGGGAAACGCTCGAAGTCGTCGAGATCCCGCCTGGATACGTCCACAATATCGAGAACGTCGGCACGACCGACCTCGTCACCATCATGTGGGTGAACGAACCGTTCGACCCGGGCCAGCCCGACACGTACTCAGGCACCGTCGCCCGAGCTGAAACCGAAGTGCTGTGAGGAGGAAACGCGATGATCATGGTCAGTATCAACTGCATCACCTATAACCATGAGGCGTATATCGGTCAGACGATCGAAGGATTCCTCATGCAGGAGACGGATTTCGACTTCGAGATCCTGATCCATGAGGATGCGTCGACGGACCGGACGGCCGAGATCGTCCGAAGTTACGAACGTCTTCACCCCGACAAGATCCGGGTCATTTATCAGACGGAGAACCAGTACTCAAAAGGCGTGTTCGTCAACTTGTTGAACGAAGAGCGGGCCCGCGGCAAATACGTCGCCCTCTGTGACGGTGACGACTACTGGACCGACCCGCACAAGCTGCAAAAGCAAGTCGACTACATGGAAGCAAATCCCGACTGCACGCTTTGCTTCCACGACGCCTACGTCGAGACGGACGACACGTTGCATACGGATTGGCGCGTCATTCCATGGATGCCTGAGAACCGGAAGTATGCGTCGTTTGAAGCACGGACGTACAACGCCGGTGAGCTGCAACTGCTCGGGTTCATCCCGACGATGTCGATGTTGTACCGAAACGGGCTGATCCTGGACGGGCCGGACTGGTTGAGCGATGCGCCGGCAAAAGACGGGGCGATGAAACTGTACGTCGCGAGTCATGGCTACGCTTACTATATGCCCGAGGTGATGAGCATCTATCGATATGGCGTCGCAGGATCGGCGACGACGATCTGGAACGAAGGGAACCTCGAGCGGGATATCGCGCGTCACGAGGCGTTCATCCGCTTTATCGATACGTTCGATGCGTATTCAAACGGACAGTATCATCAGGAGATGGAACTTTCTCGCATCTCGTTCGAGGTCGGGCTGCACCGGCTGAGACGAGACTATGCCGCTTTAAAGTCACCACGATACGATCGCTACCTTGACCGTTTCGTCGGGAAAGAGCGGATTCGTCCTTACTTGATGGTGCGGCATCCGATCGTCACCGAACTGTTGATTCGGCTTCGGTCGCGGCAACTGATATAAGGGGGTCGTAAACTTGAAACTGGCAATCATGCAACCTTACTATTTTCCATACCTCGGCTACTTCCAACTCATGGCCGCGGTCGACACGTTCGTCATCCTTGACGATGTCCAGTTCATTAAAGGGGGCTGGATCCATCGCAACACGATCCTGCTCGAGGGTAAAACGAAGCCGATTTTAATGCCGGTCGAGCACATGTCCCAATTGCGTTTGATCAATGAGCATGACCGTGTGCTTGATTCGAAGCAGCGGCACTCCCAGTTACGTCTCATCCGTCACGCCTATCAGCACGCGCCACACTTTGCGGACGTCATGCCGATGGTCGAGCGGATCATGAAAGACGAGGAGCGGAACGTCGCCGCGTACTTAGGGCGTCTCTTGAGTGAGGTGCGTGACTATGTGGGACTCGACACATCAATCCTCTATTCGTCGGAGCTCACGAACGACAAAAATGCGAAATGTGAGCATCTCGTTTTATCCATCTGTGAACATTTAGATGCGGACCATTACATCAACGCGATCGGGGGCACGGCCTTATACGATAAAGCGATGTTCGCCGAAGCCGGGGTCGCGCTCGACTTCATTAAGATGGACCCGGTCACATACCGGCAATTCAATGAACCGTTCACACCGAACTTGTCGATCATCGATGTGCTCATGTTCAACTCGAAACCGAAAGTCCGCGAGCTGCTGAACGCCTACACGCTAACTTGACTTAATAGAAGGAGAGGGACTAGATGAACTTACCGAAACACGATCTGTCGCCGCCGATCCCCGTGACACGTCCGGCGATGCCTGAGTTCGAGGCGTACGTCGAGATGATCCGGCCGCTCTGGGACAGCCGCTGGCTCAGCAATCGCGGCGAACACGTCCGCGCACTCGAAGAAGAATTGACGGAAGTGCTCGGTACAGAGCACGTCTCGCTCCTGACGAACGGACATTTGGCGCTCGAGACGGCGATCGACGTCCTCGGCCTCTCGGGCGAGGTCATCACGACACCGTTCACGTTCGCCTCGACGACGCATGCGCTCGTCCGAAAAGGACTGACACCGGTCTTTTGTGACATCAATCCGCTCGACTATACGCTAGACGTCTCACAGCTCGAGTCGCTCATCACCGACAAGACGTCGGCCATCCTTCCGGTGCACGTGTACGGCAACGTCTGCCACGTCGACGAGATTGACCGCATCGCCAAACGGCACGGGTTGAAAGTACTGTACGATGCGGCCCATGCGTTCGGGGTCACGTATCAAGGACGGAGCATCGCCACATATGGAGACATGAGCATGTTCAGTTTCCATGCGACGAAAGTATTCCATACGATCGAGGGCGGTGCGCTCGCCTACAATGAGGCGAGTTTTCACGCCGCCATCGAACAGGCCGTCAACTTTGGCATCACCGGACCCGAAGCGGTCGAATCGGTCGGGGGCAACGCCAAGATGAACGAGTTCCAGGCGGCGATGGGGCGCTGTAACTTGCCGCGGTTCGAGCACGACGTCATGAAACGGCGCGCCATCGTCGAACGCTATGATGAACGGCTCAGGGGAATCCCGACGATTCGCTTGAACCGCCGAGGCGACGACACCGTCTCGAACTACGCCTACTACCCGGTGCTGTTCAAAGGTGACCGGCGCCACCGCGACGAGATGATGGCTTGGCTCGCCGAGCACGGCATCTTCGCCCGGAAGTACTTTTATCCGCTCGTCACCGATTTTAGTTGTTACGCGTTCGACGCCCACATGCCGAACGCGAAATATGTATCAGACCGCATCTTGACGCTGCCGCTCTATCCGGACATGACGCTCGAGATGGTCGACCGGATTTGCGACTTGATTATTGAAGGAGGGAACCGGACATGAAAGGAATCATTTTAGCAGGCGGTAATGGGACACGGCTCTATCCGATGACGAAAGCCGTCTCGAAACAGTTGCTCCCGATTTACGACAAGCCGCTCATCTACTATCCGATGTCGGTCTTGATGCTCGCTGGGATCCAAGACATTCTGCTCATCTCGACACCGAAAGACATCAATGGCTATGAGCGGTTGTTCGGGGATGGACATCAGCTCGGGTTGTCGATCACGTATAAAGTGCAAGACAAACCAGTCGGTCTCGCCGACGCCTTCATCCTCGGTGCGGACTTCATCGGCGACGACTCGGTCTGCCTCATCCTCGGTGATAACGTCTTTTATGGACAGGATTTGACGCAATTCTTACGTGACGCGAAACAACGCGAGACGGGGGCGACCGTGTTCGGATATCCGGTCAAGGACCCACGCGCGTTCGGTGTCGTCGAGTTCGATGATAATCGCCGCGTCATCTCGATCGAAGAGAAACCGGCGCAGCCGAAGTCGAACTATGCCGTGCCTGGTCTCTACTTCTATGACAACCGTGTCGTCGAGTACGCCAAACAAGTCCAGCCGTCCCCGCGCGGCGAGCTCGAGATCACATCGATCAACCAGATGTACCTCGAGGCCGGTGATTTGAACGTCGTCTTGTTCCGACGCGGGATGGCGTGGCTCGATACGGGGACGCCGGAAGGGATGATCAAGGCGTCGGTGTTCGTCCAGACGGTGCAGGAGCGGCAAGGTTACTATATCGCCTGTCTCGAGGAGATCGCCTGGCGCCGCGGGTTCATCACGTCGACCGAGCTCCGCGATATCGGCCAAACGTTAAAGATGACGGATTACGGGCAGTATATCCTATCACTTCTTGAAGAGGAGCGTGTCGAGCATGAAGACTTTACTCGTAACTGGCGGAGCCGGGTTCATCGGATCAAACTTCATAAAGATGCTTCTGGAAAACGAGCAGTGGCGTATCGTCAACCTTGACGCGCTCACGTACGCCGGTAACCTCGAGACGCTACAAGACATCGACGACCCGCGTTACGTGTTCGTCAAAGGTGACATCCGGGACCGCGAGACGGTCGAACGCGTGTTTGCGACGTATGACGTGACGCGCGTCATCCACTTCGCGGCCGAGTCGCACGTCGACCGGAGCATCGTCGAACCGGACGTGTTCTTGACGACGAACGTACTCGGGACACAAGTACTGTTAGACGCGGCGAAGCGGCACTGGAATTTACGTCCTGACGATAAACACTCACGTGACTATTCGGAAGGCGTCAAATTCGTCCACGTCTCGACCGACGAGGTGTACGGGACGCTCGGGCCAGACGGGTTCTTCACCGAGACGACCCCGCTCGCCCCGAACAGTCCGTACTCGGCCTCGAAAGCGAGCTCCGACTTCATCGTCCGGGCCTATCACGAGACGTACGGCCTCCCGGTCAATATTACGCGTTGCAGCAACAATTACGGGCCATACCAATTCCCTGAGAAGCTGATCCCGCTCATGATCCAACGCGCCGAGCGCGGGGAGACGCTCCCGGTGTACGGTGACGGTCAACAGATCCGTGACTGGCTCCACGTCAAAGACCATTGCGTGGCGATTTGGACGGTCGCTGAGCGCGGACGCGACGGCGACGTGTATAACATCGGCGGCAACAATGAACAGGCGAACGTGACGATCGTCCGCTTAATTTTAGAACTGCTCGGTAAAGATGACTCCCAGATCACATTCGTCGCCGATCGTCCCGGGCATGACCGCCGCTACGCGATCGACAACACGAAGATCACGACCGAGCTCGGATGGCGTCCGGCCTACACGTTCGACCAAGGCTTGCGGGAGACGGTCGACTGGTACGTCACGCATCCTGACTGGGTCGACCACATCGTTTCCGGGGATTATGCACACTACTACGACAAGATGTACGCGAAAGGGTGACGGGGAATGGCTGAGACGACGAAGACGACGAACACGACGAACACGACGTACGAATGGACGAACCGGCGCTTGCTGTTCAGTCCGGAACGAGATACCGACATCGATTGGATGGATGCATTCGCACAGGCGCCGTCCGTGCTCGAGCGCGATACGTATTTGCGCATCTATTTCAGTTGCCGGCCGAAACCGATCGATGGCCGCTACGTCAGCTATAGCGCTTACGTCGACGTCGATAAACGAGACTTCTCGATTTTGCGCGTGAGTGAACAGCCAGCGCTTTCGCTCGGGGAGCGGGGCACGTTCGACGAGTTCGGCATCTATCCGTTCTCGGCAATCGACGTCGGGGACGAGGTACACGCCTACTACGGCGGCTGGACACGTTGTACGTCGGTCCCGTTCAACGTCACTATCGGCAAAGCAGTGAGTCGGGACGGTGGCAAGACGTTCGAGCGGATCGGACCGGGACCGGTTTTGTCGTATACGCTCGATGAACCGTTCGTCTTGAGCGGGCCGAAAATCCGGCGCTTTGGAGACACGTGGTACTTGTTTTACATCGCGGGCCGGGAGTGGCTCATGCACGAAGGTAAACCGGAACCGGTGTACAAGATCCGTCTCGCCACGTCAGCCGACGGCGTGAACTGGGTGAAACAAGAGCGCGACTTGATCGAGAGCATCATCCCGGACGAGGCACAGGCGAGCCCAGACGTGTTTTATGAGAACGGGTCGTACCATATGTTCTTCTGTTATCGCGACGCGACCGATTACCGGAAGAATCCCGAACGGACGTATCGGCTCGGCTATGCGTCGTCGCCGGACTTGTTGAACTGGACGCGCGACGATGACGTCATGCGCTTCACCCGCTCAGACGTCGGGTTTGACGACGAGATGGTCGCCTATCCACACACGTTCGTCGTCGGCGGGAAGCGTTATCTGCTCTATCTCGGCAACGAGGTCGGACGGGCCGGTTTCGGCATCGCCGAGCGGAAGGAGGAAACGATATGAAGTGGCGGAAACTCGGGCATATTTTCGATCCCAAGCCGCACGGCTTTTTCGGGGACTATTCAGCGTTCGCTCAATCACCGCAAGCACTCGTCTTCGACGACTTCGTCCGCATCTACTTCTCGACCCGGGAGCCGGATGAGGACGGGACGTTCAAGAGCCATATCCGTTACGTCGATATGACACCGTCGTTCGAAGTGATCGCCGTATCGCACGACCCGGTCATCCCGCTCGGAAAACTGGGCACGTTCGATGAGCACGGCATCTTCCCGTTCCACGTCACGCGGACGGACACGGGCCTGTACGGATATACGAGCGGCTGGAGCCGACGCAAGTCAGTGTCGGTCGAGACGGGGATCGGCCTGTCGATCAGTCATGACGACGGGCATACGTTCGAGCGGCTCGGTGACGGGCCGGTGCTATCGGCGAGTGTCGATGAGCCGTTCCTCGTCGGGGACCCGTTCGTCTTCACGAAAGACAAGCTGTATATGTACTACATTTACGGTACGACGTGGAAGACGGGCCCGGACGGCGTCGCCGAACGGACGTACAAGATCGCGCTCGCGACGTCCGAGGACGGGCGCACGTTCACCCGGCACGGCCGCATCATCGATGATGTGATTCAAGACGAGAGCCAGGCGCTCCCGACCGTGTTCGAGGCGGGTGGCCGCTATCACATGGTGTTCTGTTTCCGTGACACGTTCGGCTTCCGGGACGACCCGACGCGCGGCTACCGGCTCGGTTACGCTTATTCCGACGACCTCATGCAGTGGACGCGCGACGACGCCTCGCTCGGTTTTGAACGGAGCGACTCGGGGTGGGATTCAGCAATGGAATGTTACCCGCACGTGTTCGAGATGAACGGGCGGCAGTATTTGCTGTATAACGGCAACGCCTTCGGACGCGACGGCTTCGGTGTCGCCGTCTTGGAGGACGTATGATCACGCTCGGCCGCGGGTCGGTCGCCGACTACGAGGCCCACCTCGAGGCGTGTGATGCGTTGTTCCCGACGGCACTGTCGGAGAGGATCGACTTGCACGAATATGCGCGTAAGCTGCATGACCGGGCGACATCGTTCGAACTGTGGGACGACGACCGGTTGATCGGCCTCCTCGCGGCCTACTTTGATACGGACGTCGCCTTCATCAGCCATATATGTGTCTTGCCGGAGGCGCCGAAAGGGAGCGGGCATGACTTGTTGGTCAGACTGTTCGATGAAGCGGCGCAGCAACATAAGCAGTTGATCCGGCTTCACGTCGAGAAGACGAATGAGCACGCCATTTCATTTTACAGAAAGCATGGCTTCGTCGGGACGGGACAAGCGGGGAACGATGTGATTATGGAGCGCGAAGCGTGAAGGTTCTGATTAGAATCGAAGCGCTTCTTTTTGTTTGGCCCGGGGAGTGTCAACAGAACGTCACTCGAGTTTTCATAGGAGGCGTGGTATAACAGACATATGTGAATAAATGAACATATGGAGGATGAGCATGAAACGTTTACTATTGATTCTATTAGGTGTGACGATGTTGGCGGCTTGCGGGACAAGCGAGTCGGATGAACGGGGAGAGCAGTTTACATATACGAGGTACGAGCTCCCGCTCGAAGATAAGGTCGCGCTCGGCGATGGTTCGCACGAGATCGTCTTCGTCTTTGACTACAGTTGCCCATGGTGCAAAAAATGGATGGAGAGCGTCTTGCCGGAAATCGAGTCGCGGTGGATCGAGACGGGAGAGGCGACGTTCAAAGGACAGCCGCTCGTCTTGTTGAATGAGCAGTCGCAACTGCTCGCTAGTGTC
Source organism: Exiguobacterium sp. SH3S3 (assembly GCF_004337115.1). Classification (NCBI taxonomy): domain Bacteria; kingdom Bacillati; phylum Bacillota; class Bacilli; order Caryophanales; genus Exiguobacterium; species Exiguobacterium sp. SH3S3. Next base: position 151,892 of record NZ_SJUU01000005.1, on the reverse strand, counting down.
GATGCGAATGCGGAACAAGTGATGCCGGAACGGTACTATGCGTTGCAACGCCACATCGGGCTCGACGCCGAGACGGTCTCGGACTTTGGTACGGAGGCGTACGTCCAACGGCTCGCGGAAACGTTCGATGTGGACGCGGAAGCTCTGCTCGCGCCGCAAGTCGACGCGGGGATTCAAAACGCACGGCTCTATACGCGTGACCTCGGCGTCGAATACGTGCCGACCGTGTACGTGGACGGGATCAAGTTGCTCGATGCGTTCAGCTTAGAGGAGATGGAGCGGGTCATGTCTGGCGAGATTGAGGCGGGGGACCAAGTCGAGATGCCGAAAGAATGAACAAGCGACACCCTCACGTCTACTGGGTGTCGCTCTGTCCGCAGGCGATGCCGTCAAGATCGGTGTCGAACGACAGCAAATAGGCGTCGTGCTCGAGTGGGACACCGTCCGGGTAGACTGCGTTCAAATCGGTGCAGGAGCCGTACACCTCGAAGAACGCATCCGTCTCGTCGGCCGTGGCGACTGCGTCGTCTTGGAGGGCGGCTAGTTCACTTTCGAGTTGCTCGTTCAAGGCGTGCGCTTCCCGCAATTCGTCTTCGAGCGCGTAAATCTCGGTCCGTTGTGTCTTGATGACTTCTTCTAGATCGAACACTTTTTGAAACAAGTTGTCTTTCATCGTGTCTTCGCGGACGGCAAGGCGTGCCTCGAGTTTCTCGGTCACGTCCCGCTCGATTTGAATCGCTTGCCAGGCGAGGGCGTCGGCATGTTGTTCCTCGAGGGCGAGCAGGGATTCGTCGTAGTTCGCCTCGACCTCAGCTAAGTCGGCGCTGACGTGTAGCTTGTCTTGTTCCAAGTTGTAGTAGTAGACGCTCGAGCCGACGAACAGTAAATATAAGACGGTCGCGAAGACTTGTAGTTTGATCGGCTCGACCGGATGTTCGGCGAACCAGATGAACACGAGGCTGAGCGTGCTCGCCACGCATGCGGCCGTGATGAACGTCATGATCGTCATAGACACCCCTCTTTTCCTAGACTCTCTTTGACTATTCCTGTTTCGACTCGAAAACGAAGCGACAACGCGAGCATACTTTCAAGAAATCGAATCGACAGCTAGATATTGAACCACATTTATCACAGCGAATGTTCACGCGTCATACATATCGAAAAAGCAGGAGTTTCGGCAGATTCGTGGAATAAGTGCAAAAAGAAAAAAGCGTTCGACTGTCGTCAAACGCTCTTCTTGTCTTCAAGCTGTTGATTTTTCCGCCATTTCCAAATCACAAGACCGAGGACGAGGAAAATCGGAGCGGCCACCCAAGGACGGGCTTCGAGAATCGCGACAATTTCAAAGATGGACAACCATCCGCTGATCATGACGAGGATGAGCAACAAGGTTCGCAGTCCCCCCCGGACCGGAAACCAGTAATAGATGAATAACGTGATCAAAAAGAAAGCGAGCAAGCCCATGCGGTTAGTCCTTTCTAGCATCATTTTGACCAATTATAGCAGACAACATTGCGAGAGTGTTAGAGGCTTCCCTTTAAGACGACTTTTCGCTACAGTTGAAGATAGATTATTTAAGGAGGAACTAGCGTGAAATTTGGAATCATCGGCTTAGGGTATGTCGGATTAGCCACCCTGTGTGGCCTTGCAAAAGCGGGACATGAAGTCATCGGTGTCGAGAAAGACCAACCGAGACTGCGCCGCCTCATGAGCGGCCACGCACCGTTTCACGAGCCGGGTATGGCAGAAGTGCTCCAAGACTATGCAGACTCGATCACACTTACGGATAACACCGCCGACACAAATGATGTCGATTACTTGTTCTTGGCTGTCGGTACGCCGAGCAAGGAAGATGGCAGCTGCGACATGACGTTCGTCGATGCCGCTTTGTCTGAGATCAACACGAAGCAAAAAATCGTCATCCGCAGCACCGTGCCACCGGGAACGACCGACTTACTTAGCATCATGTATCCATTCCACACGTTCGCAGTCATGCCAGAATTCTTACAAGAAGGGCGTGCGCTCGCCGACGTCCTTAAACCGCACCGCGTCGTCATCGGCAGCGGAAGTCTTGAAATCAGCGAAGAACTCGCCGGCATTTATGGCCGTCTCGGTGTGCCGATTGTTTGCACGACACCGATCAACGCCGAACTGATCAAATACGCCTCGAACGCATTTTTAGCCACAAAAATCAGTTTCATGAACGACTTGTCACGCCTCGCGGATAAAGCTGGCGCCGACATCGCGACGATTGCCGACGGGATGGGGCTTGACCCGCGCATCGGACGTTCTTACTTAAACGCTGGTCTCGGTTACGGCGGCTCGTGTTTCCCGAAAGATATGAACGCGCTCTTGAACGTCGCGGCCGAGAACGAACTCGACTTGCCGGTCATCCGTGCGGCGATTCAAGCGAACGATGAACAGATCGCCTATGTCGCATCGAAGATCGAACACCGCCCGAACCTGCGCGTCGCTTTCCTCGGTCTCGCCTTTAAACCAGGGACGGACGATATGCGTGACGCACCGTCGATCACACTCGCCAATCACTTACGGTTACGTGAAGTCGAAGTCGTCGGCTACGATCCGCTCGCGAAGTGGGAGTACCGTCAAGCGTTGACACCAGAAGAGGCGCTCAAAGGAGCCGACGTGGCGATTCTTGTCACGGAATGGGACGAACTCGTCAACTTGAAACCGGAAGCGTTCGCCGGGATGCGGACGAAACGGTTGATTGACGCACGCAACGCATGGAAGTATGCGCGCGACCCAGAAGACGTCGAGTACGAAGGCGTCGGCCGCATGCAGGGCAAGACGAACACACCGTCATCGAAATGACCATTCATATAGAACTCTCTTTTCATCGTAGGATGAGGAGAGAGTTTTTTTTAAAAACAATTGAGGGATATTATCGTTCGTTATTTTATAATTTTGTAGTCGTCTACAAGAGGTGTTATAATTATTTTGAAAGAAGGTGGCATCATGAAATCAAATACAATCATCGTGAACAATATAAAATCAAGGCTACAAGATAATCAAAAGTCGCATCAATGGTTAGCTCAGGAAATCGGGGTCAGCAAGGCAATGGTCGGTCATATGTTGAATGAGAGCCGTGTCATCCAACCGCAACGTATCGTTTCTATCGCGAAGGCATTAGGCGTATCGGTCAACGAATTGACAACTGATGCTTCAATGAGGGAAGAACGCATGACGGTCGAGTTGCGAGGGACACTCTCAAATCGACGGGCCAAAATGGAACTTGAACGTTTGAAATTTGCGGTGGAAGACTATGTTGGTCTCAAGAGTGAGCAAAGATGAAGCCGTCAACACGAATAGCTGAAGACACGGCAGAAGCGTTCGCAGCCGACTTCTTAGATCAAGTCATTGATAGTCACGTCTTCATTGGCGCTTACATCGAACAGGTATTGGCCAAACGCGCGAACCTCATTTTTCAATATGTCGAGGACGACTCTTATTACGGTGTCGCCATCAAGCATATGTCAGGAGAAGAGTTCATCGCCCTGAATTCTTACCAACCGCTGCGTATGCGTTACTTTACAGCGGCCCATGAACTATGGCATTTGTCTGAAGCAAGCGAGTGGCAAGTCAACGGGTTCGATCACGAGCGGGCGGCCGACCGGTTCGCAGCCGCGATCATGTTGCCGAAGAGTACGACAAAAGAAGTCTGGGAGAAGCTTAAAGACGGCTATGATACGAAGTCCGCCATCATCTATTTGGCCGATATGGCCCAAGTGCCATACGTCTCGGTCGTCCGACGACTCCGAGAACTCAATTATCGATTCTCTGACTTGAGCGAACAGGAAGTCGATTGGCGCAAGGAACGGAATCGTCTCGGGATCGCTCCGAGCCCATTAGATCAACCCCAACGCTTCGAGTCATTTCCAGCCTATGAACAAGTGGTCGTCAAAGCAGTAGAAGAAGAACGATTGACACGATTGAGCGCTGCGAGCAAGCTCTCCGTCTATCGACCCGAGCTGGCTCGAGCGTTACAAGAAGATGAGGTCAGTCGTCTACAAGAGGATGCCACCCATGATTAATGAACCGGTGTTCATCGATGCGAACATCATCATCCATGCGGCAAGTTTTCGACAAGCCGACGTCTTTGATTGGATCAACAGCCTGTATGGACAAGTTCTTATCCATGTTGAGGTATTGAATGAACTGAAGACATCTTCGGTTAGAGAAAAGGTCGACGCGTTCATCAATGAAGGGACTTGGGTGCTATTCGATCCTGAATCGGAAGCGTCGATTGCGTCGGATGAACTCTATGACCTTTATCTAGTTTATCTGACAGAAGTTCGTCTTGCGTTTCAACAACTGGATGAAAAGAAAATCAGAGAAGGTCGGCCACTCAAACATACGAGTGACTTGGGTGAAATCCATAGCCTTGCTGCTGCACGATTGATCAGCGCTGGCTTAATTTGTAGCGATGACGCGGACATTCGAGAAGTCATCACAGACGCTAAACTGTACATCGTAGATCTAGAGGAGAAAGAAACATTGATTCGTCAGCATACCCTCATTGATTTCTGTATACATGTGAACTACTCACCACTTATTTGCTTCGCAACTTGAAGTGGGAGCTTCTTGGGAAGACCGTGCTTTGACCAGCCACGGTTGTGGACCAAGCTCGTCGGGCAGTCCCTGCCCTGGGGTGTTTCAGTCGGCGAGGCGCAACAGGTTGAGGCTCGCGTTGACGTCGCGGTCATGGTGCGTGCCGCATGCGCCACACGTCCACTCGCGGACGTGCAGGCCCTTCCTGCCGCCGTTCTCGCCGCAGGCCGAACAGACCTGGGTCGAGGCGAACCACGGGTCGGCCATGATGAGCGTCCGGCCGTGGAACCTGCATTTGTAGGCGAGCTGACGGACGAACTCGCCCCACCCGGCGTCCCCGATCGACTTCGCCAGGCGGCGGTCCTGCATCATCTCCCTCGGCTTCAGCGTCTCGACCACGACGACTTGGTTCTCGTCGACGATGCGTCGCGACAGCTTGTGGAGGAAGTCGTGCCGGCGGTTCCGTACCTTTTCATGCTTCTTGGCCAATAGGAGCCGGGCCTTCTCGCGGTTCCTGCTGCCGGGCTTCTTGCGGGAGAGCGCGCGCTGCGCCCGTCTCAGCCGCGCCTCGGCCTCGCGCAGGTTGCGCGGGTTCGGGACCTTCTCCGTCACCATCGCGTCGTTCGTCATGACGGCGAAGTGCCCGAGGCCGAGGTCGATCCCGATCTTGTGCTCGGCCGGGACCCACGGCTCGTCGTCCTGCTCGACGAGGAGCGACACGAAGAACTTGCCCGTCTTCGTCATCGACACGGTCGCCGACCGGATGGCCCCGTCGAAGATTCGGTGCTGTGTGAACCGGATGAACCCGACCTTCGGCAACCGGACGTGGCCCCCTTCGATGCGGATCGTGCCGTGCTGGTTGTTCGTCGTGTAGGAGGCGCGCGATTTCCGTCTCGACTTGAACACCGGAAAGCCGGCCGTCCCGGCGAAGAACTTCGCGAACGCCGCGTCGAGGTGAAGCTTCGCGTTGGCGAGCGCGAGGCTGTCCGCCTCGGCGAGGAACGGGAACAGGGGCTTGTACGAGGCCGGTGTCGGCAGTTTTCGCTTCGGCCCGCCGCTCGCCTTCGCCTCCTCGTGGATGGCGATGCGGTCCTCGAGCAGCTTGTTGTAGACGAAGCGGGCACAGCCGATCGTCCGGACCAGGAAATCGGCCTGTGCCGCCGTCGGGTGGAGCCTGTATTTGTAGCCCTTCAGCATGTCTCCGCCTCCTCCCGGCCGATGATCGTGATGAACGTCTTCCTCATCCGATACCCGCGGCGGGGGAAGGGAAAACTGACGGAATCACGAACTTCTGTTCGTCATATCTGTCACAGGGGTGGCCAAGAGGTTTATGTACGGGCGATTCATCTCCCACCTACGCTGGGCTTCGCCCCAGACGCTTAGAGGTGGGAGAATTCTCGCTTAATTATGTTAAATGTGCTCGATCAACACATTGATGAGATATGAATACGATGTTGCATCATCAAGACAAAAAAGTACCCAATATGCGTCGACTTATGACGCGGCTTGGGTACTTTTCTTCATGTCAGACATTATCCGATAGCTTGTTTCGCTCCCGAAGAACGGCGAGCAGGACCTGTTCCTGTAGGCGGTTCTCGAACGTCTCTTTTTAGTTTAGCAGTCACATGTGGTCGATGCCCGAGGTGATGAGTGCGATGGCGTCGAGCGGTTCGGTGAAATAGTAGCCTTCCTCGATCATGCGCTTCAATCCCATCAGCGACAGATCTGTTAGCGGTTCGTCTGTTCTTTTGTCGGACCCATGACACCGGGGACGTGTTGTCCGGCCTGGCGTAAAAGTACCGTCATCTGACCGCGGTGATGCGTCTGATGGTCGATCATCATGCGGAGGACGGCGCCGCGCGGCGTCATCTTCCCGTGGACGTCGACTTCTTCTAGCAAGTAGTCATCTGTAAAACCGTCAGCGGCGCTTGAGATTTCTTGCGCGTATCGCTCGTACTGGTCGGCGATCGTGCTCGCTTGATCGGGCTGGGTCAGGCTCTTCAAAGCCGAAAGACGGAAGCCGAGCAAGTTCGTGAAGTAGCCGAGGGCGGTCGTGACGTGCCAACCGATCCAACCGAGTGAGTTATGGTCGGGGACGATTTTTTGGCCGAGTGCGTCATCGGTCATGGCGCGGAGCACGTCGAGCGTGCCGGTCGATGATTTTGTCCAATCCTGTTTGAAGTCGTTAACGTTCCGATACATAAACTAACCTCCTTTTGCATATTCTACCGCTAGTATACGCATGCGCCTTTCGTTCGCGCACGTCTGATGATCCGATGAAACATTTCGGTCGGTTTTCTCGTAGAATGAAAGAGATAGGAGGGACTCGTCCATGTGGATTCTTATATTTGCAGCACTGCTCATGTTTGTCCTCGGGTTTGCCGTCCACAAGTTAGAGTGGCATTCTCTCATCTCGGGCTATAACACGATGAACGAAGAAGACAAGGCACGTGTCGACATCAAACCGGTCGCACGGTTGATTGGTATCATGTGTTACGGCATCGGGTTCATCTTTCTCATCATCGTGCTCATTGATCGATTCGGACTCGTCGTCCCACTCGAGCCGCTCGTTATCGTGCTCATCCTGTTCATCGTCATCATCCTTTGGCGCGCCCAAAAGTATGACGGGAATATTTTTGACGACACGGGACGGCTTCGCCCGGGCGGTAAGAAGAAACTCATCCCGATCGTCCTCGTCTCTGTGCTCTTGCTCACGGTCGTACCGGGGCTCCTGCTTTGGTTCTCCCAACCGACGGAGGTGACACTGACCGATACGGCAATCGTCATCGAGGGCAGTTACGGGCAGACCGTGCCATATGACGAGATTGAAGCTGTGACGATGTCGTATTTACCGCAAATCCACCGTCGAACGAACGGGGCCACAATCGGTTCTCGTCTGACGGGGCATTTCCGGACGATGAGTGGGGAAGATGTGCTGTTGTTCATCGACCGTCGCATTGAAGCGGTCATCCGTATCGATTGGAGCGGTCAGCCGATTTACTTGAATCAGGAGTCATACGAAGCAACGGAACAATTATATGAGGAGGTGATCACTCGATGAGTCCATGGTACGCGCGCAACATGCCGTTCTTTTTCCTGACGTTCTTTTTTCCGCCGCTCGCGCTGCTCTTGCTCGTCTGGCAGTGGGACAAATTTACGACGGACCGGGGCATCAAACTGTTTTTCGCGGTCGGGATGACGGTGTTCATCGTGTTCGGTCTATTGCCGCGTGGCACGCTTCCGGTCATCTTGCCGATCATCTTCGGCTTGATTGCCTTAAAGCTCGTACTGAACGTGATCAGACGAAAAAAAGGCTGACGCGCTAGACGTCAGCCGATCGGGACGCTCACTCAGGGCGTCCTTTTTCTTCGTTCACCCAAGCCTCGAACGCGTCAGGTTTGAGCGCCGGGGCGTAGTAGTAGCCTTGTCCGAGCTCGACCCCTTCGGCAATCATCCGTTCGAGGTCTTCCTTCGTCTCGATGCCTTCGGCGAGGGATGTGAGCGCCTGCTCGCTCGCGAAGCGTGAGACGGCACGGAGGAATGATGTGCTGTCTTTCGCTTTCCCGCTGACATACATCCGGTCAATCTTCACTTCTTGGATCGGTAAGTGCCAAATCGCTTCGAACGAGGCGTAGCCGGTGCCGAAGTCATCGATCGACAAGCAGTAGCCGAGGTCGGCGATGTCCTCGAGCCGATCGAGCTCGTTCGCATGTGACATGATGTCGGCCGACTCGGTCAATTCGATTTTCAAGCGGTCCGGCAGCCACGGATACGTCTCGATCAAATCACGCAGCTTCGTGACAATCGACGGGTCGACCGAGTGGGCAGACAAGTTGTACGACAACGAGACGCCGGAGAATGACGTATCGCGCCAAGCGACGAGCTGGTTGATGACTTGGTCGAGGATCGAGTGAGATAACCATAAAATCTGGTCTGACCGTTCGGCAATCCGGATGAACTCGTTCGGCGGGACGTGACCGATATCCGGATGCTGCCAACGAGCGAGCGCCTCGGCCCCGACGACGCGTCCAGTTGTCAATTCGACTTGTGGCTGGTAGGCGACGGTGATGTGTCCTTGCTCGATCGCCTCGGGGAGCGCCTGTTCGATCAAGGCGGCCCACTGCAGCTGGGCGAGGATGCTCGCGTCATACCAGACGAACGGCGTCCGCGTCTCTTTGGCGTGTTGGAGTGCTCGCGTCGCCTCGAACAAACAATCTGTATAGTTCGGCGTCGTGTGTGCCGCCCCGATTTGAACGTGGACGGTCTGTCGTTTTTGATTGATCAACAGTTCGGTCGGGAACAGCTCCATCAGTTCATGTTCGTCGAGCGTGTTGAACCCTCTGACGTACAGCATGAGCGTGTCGTCCCGATAGCGGCCGAACAAGTGATGCGCATACTTCTCGAGCCGGTCCTCGACGTGACGGGCAAACTCGGTCATGAGCAGGTCAGCATAAATCGTATCGTACCAATCGACGAGATGGTGGAAATCGTTCAACTTGATTAAGAGGAACGTTCCGTCGATATCTTGTTTTTCCCACGCTCGCATAAAACCGTACTCGTTATACAGTTCGGTGGCGAGGTCGAATCGGACGAGGCGATCGACTTTCCGTTCACGCTCGACGCGCTCGGTCTCATCTTCGAGGATCAAATAGTACGTGAGTGTCTCTCCGCGCTTGAGCGGGATGATTTTCGCGTTCAAGAAACGGGCATGTTCTCCTTTTAAATGCAAAATGAACTGGGCGCTCGTCCCGTGCTCGGTCACACCTTCAAGTGCTTCCTGAAACAGGCGACGGCCTGTGTTGGTGAACAGCTGATTGATCTCGTACAAGTTCCGTTCGCCGAAGAATTGGCCGAACACATCGTTCCGTTCGATAAAGTTATAGGCGTCATCAATCAACGCGATGGCGAGACCGGTCTCTGAGAACAGGGACGACCAACGCTCGTGATAGCGAAGCAGGTCGTTCGATTTCGTCTCGAGCGTGTTGACGGTCGAATGGACGCTCACCGCGATCTCGCGGAGCTCGTCCTCGATACCGCGGAAGTCATGACTGGCCGGGAATGACGCCTCGACCGGTTCGGTGCTCGGGTCGATGGCGAGCGCACGGGCCTTCAAATGACTTAAATCATGGGCATACATTTTGCGTGTACAGCAAAGCGCGGCCAAGAGCCCGGTCGAAAGCAGCAGTGTCGCGAGCAAGACGAGGACGGCGAGTGTCCCATATCGGTTTCGTTCCTTCAGGAGCAATGACTCGGTCGACGAGCGGATGGTCTGGAGCGCTTCATGCGAGTCTTCGTAAAATTTGGTCCCGTTGACGTAACGCGCCTCGAGCGTCGAGCCGCTCGAAGTCAGTCGTCCCAAAGCTAGGGCGCTCTCCGTTAAATCAGCAATCGATTTCGATTGCAGAGCAGGATTCGTTGCGATAATCTCTTCAAGTAAACGCGCTTCGGAGGCGATGGAGGCGAGTTCGGCTTCTAATTTTTCTCGGTCCGGCGTCTCCGCCAGCAAGTTCGTCACGTTTTGGACGAACGTCATCTGCATCCGCATGACGGCGTCGGTCAACTCGTAGACTGTGTTCGCTTGGGCGGTCCGCTCTAAGCCTTGGTAGAGCCAGCGTCGGTCAATCGATTCGATGACGTCAAACGGGACGTTGTCGAATTCGCTTAACTCGCCGTCGAGCGTCTCTTCTAATCGTTCAGAAAAAGAGAGGAGGGCGTCCCGTTCGCGTTCGTGGACCCCGGTCTCGAAATCGTCGAGCAGCTGGGTGTTATACTGGAGCGCGCGTTCGCGGTAAGGCGAGGACAACAACGCCGTCGGCTGACCCGAGTTCAGTTCGTACAGTTTCGCGGCCTGGTGGAGGACGAGGTAAGACTCGACGCTGGCAAGGTCGGATGCATGGTTCAAGTTCGTCACGGACTGATCGACGCTGACGTGTTTCTCTTTCCAGTAATAGCTTAATCCGAGACCGAATAACAACACACCGACGAGGCAGGCGACAGCAAGTACCATCGTATAGATCCGGTACGGAATTTTGGCGAATCGGTTGCTTCCCATCGTACACTCCCTTTCTACCCTTCCTATCTTATATCGCATTTCGAGTCTTTCAAGTGAAATCCTGCTAACTAAAAAAAAACCCGACAAAGGTCGGGTTTTCAAATGCGTCAAAGGTCACGGTCGCTTATAGCCGATGAGGCGTGATTTCCAATACGGCTCTTTGCTGATTTGATTGTAGCCGAGACCAAACGTCCCGGCGTGGATGAACGTATCGGCGTCGATCATGATGCCCATATGGGACGGACCGGCCGTATACGTGTTCTCGAAGAAGACGAGGTCACCAGCCTGGGGCACGAACGATTTGTCGAGCTGCGGCCCGAAGTAAGACCCGGCCCAATAGTTGGCGACGTTCGTCCGCGGGATTGAGACACCCGCTTGATTGAACGCGTAATAGATGATGCCTGAGCAGTCAAAGCCGCCGTTGACCGGACTAGATGACGCCCAAATGTACGGCGTCCCGACGTATTTCTTCGCGACGGCGATCGTCGCGAGCCGGGTTGCTTGGGCGGTCTGTCCGTTGACTTGGGTGACGAACGCTTTGGCGACGAAGCCTTGCGTCCCGTTCTCGTTGACACGGTAGTGTGTCGCCGTCTCGCCGACGACGTTCAACAGTCCGCCGCGGAGCGTCGACCCGACGACCTGACTCGAATCGTTTTCTTGGGCGCGGATCGCGGCCGGACTTGCTGTATAGAACGTATGTGAGTCGAACGACCCGCTGACCCATGTCGGTGCTGTCGTTGAGCCTTTCGGTACTTCTTTGACGAACGAGGCTGCGACGAAGCCCGTCGTGTTGCCGATATAAATCTGGTGCCAGCCGTTTGCCGTCTGGACGACGCGGAGCGTCTGGCCGGCTTTGACGCTACCGACGATGGCGGAACTCGTCGACGCAGAAGCACGGACGTTCAAGGACGGGGTATTAACGACGTAATCGACCGAAGTGTTCCCAGCCCCGGCGTCACCTAAGTTCGGTGCGACCGGTGCACTCGGTGCGGTCGTCGTCTGTTTCAAGTAGCCGGCACTGACATAACCGCTCTTCCCGTTATATGTGACGTAGTACCAAGTGCCGCTCTGTTTCGTTGCTTGCACGGTCGCGCCGTTCGGGATCGTCGTGACGAGCGCGAAACCGATGCCTGCTCCTTTACGCACGTTCAAGTTCGCCGTCGTGACGAACGATTGATTGACGCTCTCTTCTTTCGGCGCTGCCGGTGTCGCCGGCTGACTCGGTGAAGGTGTGGCAGGTTGACTCGGTGAAGGCGTCGCGGCGGCTTTCTTTAAGTATGTAGTGGCGACAAAGCCTGTCGTCGAACCGTATTTGATGTGCGACCATGAACCTTCGACTTTGAGGATCGTGACCGTTTTTCCTTTCGGGATCGTGACGAGTACGTTCGCCTTTGTCGATTTCGAAGCCCGGAGGTTCAAGTTGACGGTCGTCTGTGACGTCGATTGGGCGGTCGGGCTGACGGTGCTCGTTGATGCCGTCGGCTTGGTCGTTGCTGCCTTGGCTGTACTGAGATAATCGTTATGTACCCAGCCGGTCTTCCCGTTAAAAGTGACTTGCGACCACTTACCGCTCGTCTTGAGCGGTTTGAGCGCTTGACCTTTCGGGATGGTGAGCAAGACATTATGGCTCGTACCGGCACCGGTGCGAAGGTTCAATGCAGCGGTCGTCACTCGATTTTTGCTTACCGCCGTGCTCGTTGTCGTGAGTACGGTCGGTGATCCGGCCAAGTGAAGTGTTTGTCCGATGGCGATTCGGTCGGTCGTCAAGTTGTTCATCGACTTGAGTGTCGCGAGCGGGATGTGATGCTGTTGGCTGATCGACCAAAGCGTGTCACCGGCTCGGACGATATGGGTGCTAGCGGCGGACGCTTCTTCGGCCTGGGCGAGGACGCTTACGGCGGCGATTGCGGCGAATGAGTACATGAGGCCGGACTTGTGATTCATGGAGTCACTTCCTTTAATATAATAGAGTCATTCATGACGGGTAACGATACACGTTTATTGTACGGTGCTGAGAAACCGGGAAGCAATGGTGGAAAGGACTCATTCGAGCGATATTCCTTGAAAAGCAGGTCAATATTTTTTGATAGGTCTGTCAGATAGATACCTCCTAAAAAGAGGGAAATTAAAAATTGACTTTCTGTTGAATTTTGGAAGGTCTCGTATTTGTGCTTCATGCTATCATTAAGGCAAAACTGTTTGAACGAGGGTAGGGGACTATGATCGAGGGGAACTTTTCAACACAAACATACCGTAAACATCAAGCGAAACTGTTCGAACTCGTACGGATGCCGGACGTGTCTGATGCGACAGTCGAGCAGGCGATCAGCTATATGTGCGAAGTCGTCGCGGATATGCTCGAAGTCGACACCGTCTCGATCTGGCACTTCGATGAGGCGCAACACTCGATCAGTTGTCAAGTCGCGTATTCAAAAGATAAAGGCATCAGCAAGCCGGCATTAACGGTCTATCGTCAGGATGCGCCGGTCTATTTTGATGCGCTCTGCACGAACCGTGTCCTCCTGTTTGAGAATGTCCGGACGCACGAATGGGTGAAAAATTTATATCAACAATACTTCGTCGAAGGACAACGGGTTTACTCGATGCTTGACGCACCAATCTTTGCGGACGGACAAGCCCGCGGTGTCATCTGCTGCGAGACATACGAGCTTCGGAAGTGGACGTATGTCGAAGAGCTGATCGTGAGTACACTCGCCGATTTTGTCGCTATTTTATATAGTCGGCTCGAACGTCAGTCGGTCGAACAACACATCGCCCGGCTCGCCTATACGGATGAATTGACAGGACTGATGAATAAGAACGCGTTCATCGAACGAGTCGACCGGATGCGGGACGAACTCAATCATCACCTCGGGTCACTCATTTACGTGAGAATCGATGAGTTCCGCTCTGTCGAGGACGCGTTCGGCAGCGAGAAGGCCAATCAATTAATCCAGGAAATCGCAGATCGGCTCCGTCTCGTCGTCGATCCGGCGATGATCGCCCGAAGTTCTCAATCCGGGTTCGTCATATGGACACCGTACGGCGACCGGATCAAAGCGTACGGGATTGCCGACATGCTTTGTGAGACGGTGACGAACGAGCCGTTTACCGTCGATGAACTGGATGTCGTCTTGACGATGAGTGCCTTTATCTCGATTGAGGATAAGGCGCGCTCGACGCTCGAGATGATTCACACGACACGGATCGCCGCTAGTCATCATCATGTCCAACGCGGTGGCATCATCTTCTATGAAGAGAAGATGGGAGAGAAGGCGACGGCCCGATTGACGCTCGAGATGAATTTGCGCAAAGGGCTCGCGTTGAACGAGTTTGCGCTCTACTATCAGCCGAAAATTGACGGGTCGACCGGACGGCTTAACGGTTTTGAAGGGCTCATGCGTTGGATCCATCCGGAAAAAGGGCTGATCCCGCCGCTTGACTTTATCCCGCTTGCCGAGTCGACCGGTGTCATCATCGCCCTCGAAGAGTGGGCGCTCGAGGAGGCATGCCGCCAATTGAACGCGTGGCACGCCTCTGGCCGGACATATCACTTGGCGCTCAATTTGTCGGCCCGTCACTTCCTATCAGAAGGCGTTGTTGAGAAGTTCGCCCGTGTCGTCGAAAGCATGGGTGTCTGCCCGAACTATTTGACGTTTGAAATCACGGAGAGCGTCGGAATGGAGAATCAGCAGCACGTCATCGAACGGTTCATCGCCTTCCGCACGCAAGGTTTCTCGATCTCGATCGATGACTTTGGGACCGGTTTCTCGGCGTTCGTCTATTTAAAGCATTATCCGATCCATGAGATCAAAATCGACCGTCAGTTCATCCAAGCGACGGAGAACGACCCGACCGGAAACGTCATCGTCCAATCGATCATCGAGCTCGCCCGCGGCCTCGGTTTAAAGACCGTCTGCGAAGGCATCGAGACGACCGAGCAGCACGACGCACTCCGTTTGCTTGGCTGTGACGAGATGCAAGGGTATTACTTCTCGCGTCCGCTCCCGATTGATGAGCTCGAGGCGTGGATTGAAGCTTATAACAATGAAAACAAGGATTCGCTCCGTTGAGCGAATCCTTGTTTTCATTGTGGCAGGTCAATCTGAATCGTCGTCCCGACACCGAGGTCACTCGTCACGGTGACCGTGCCCCCGTGTGCCTTGATGATGTCCCGGGAACGGTTATAAAAATAGACTCAAATCGAGTTCAACTCAAAAAGCCTTTCCCGACGATCAACGTGTCGTCGGGAAAGGCTTTTTGGGTGCTCATGCGAGTGAACTTTCTCGCTCGGCTAATTCGTATTGGAGTATGTACGTCAATTCTACATGTACTTGATCTGAAAAGTTAGTCTTTCTGACGTGCGTACGTGGTCGTAATCCACATTCCAAAGCAATATCGATGATTGTCCGAATCTGATTTTCCGTATAAAAACGTTTGCGTCCCATCGTGAACGGGGTCGGCGGTAAGACGCCGTCCGTCTCCCATTTGATCAACTGTTGCTGGCTGCGTGGGATGCCGGCGACAGTGAAGGCGCGACTCAATTCTTTAAGCGGATAGACAATTAAATGGCGTCCGTTATATTGAAATGGTTTACCTAGTTCGGGACGATATGCATCCCATTCGGTCGCAAAGAACGTTAAATCGATCGTGTCAACTTCAAATTGAGCGGAAGGAATTGGCGTGGCGAGTGTGATGTCTAAGTTGTTCATCTAGTGTTAGCTCCTTCTTCAAGTCTGCCGGGTGGTAGTACCCTCCCTCGTATAGTACCCTATTTTCAAAAAATTAACTGTTCATTTTTTGAAAGCGTGGAAATGAATTTATGGGACTTTCGATGCGGTTGTGAAATTTACACAACGTCTATAAAAATACCCTAAATGGTATGGCGATGCAAGTCATAGGAATGATTTGAGGCAGATATAACGACTGCTTGATGATGTGGTTCAAAAGTCACGGTTAGAAAATTTGCGGTTTTTGAGCAAAACGGTTTTAGTGTCGGTTAATAAGGGCGAAGGAGGTGAGACATATGGCAGTGTATCGAGAATACGCAAGCGTTTTTTATCTCGACACGAAACGGCTCGTTGACGGCAAGGAAAAACGTCAGCTCGTCCGCTTCGGTCCGCTCGGTGCGCGGATGGAGACCGAGGAGATCAAACAGTTTGGCGACTTGTTGATCCCGTTACTCGCGGTCGAATCCGCTACGTACGTCGTGTCGCGTGAATTCCACGTGACCGTCTAAATTGGAGGCTCCCACTTATGCTAATACCCCCTCGTCCCGCCGCTCACAATCGGCACGATGAGCAGGTGGTCACATGAGCTGGCCCGAACTCATCTCAAATCTCGGATTCCCGATCGTCGTCTCGCTCTATCTGCTCCATCGGATCGAGACACGTCTTGAGCGGATGATTCAGCTGCTCGAACGTCTGGACTCCACCTATCCGTCTGAATTGTAACCACTCCCCGAAAGGAGCCATCCCCTATGGCACAGCTGACAGAAAAGAAAGCCACGCTCGTCCTGACGACGCACCATGACCTCGAAAGTTTGAAACCGACGAAGAAGACGCAACGGTTCGGTCCGATTCGTTCAGCGCTCACGGCAGATGTTGCCGACTCATATGGTCAGCTCATGCTCGATCTTCTCGAACATGAAGATTTCACCGTGTCGGTCGTCCGCGAATACGACTTAGCCTAATCCACTCACATTCTAAGGAGGAAATGAACCATGACTGAGACAAAACTAGAGATCGCCTTTTTGGACACGTTTAATAAAGTTGCCCGCTTCCGTTTGAACAACGTCAAACAACCGGTCGACCCAGCGAAAGTGCAAGCGCTCGCCGACTTCATGGTCGCGAACGACCCGCTCGGCAAAAACGTCGTCAAGTGGACCGAGATCAAGATGATCGAAGGCACCGAGACGGTGTTGAACATCCAATAATCGAACCCGGAAGGTGACTGAGTTTTCAGTCACCTTTTTTTATTTTGGTCAATCCGCTTTAAACTTCTCAATTTCAAGACGATAAAGAATGAAACGTTGTACTTGAGAGGGGAATACATACATGGCATGGAAAGAAAAATGGACAGCGGCTGTACGTCGATTGAACCTGCGTCGCATCGATACCCGCCGCTTTACATGGAAACCGAAACAACGGAGACGACAAAAAGTAGAGACATCCGCGCCTTCAAGTAAAGGCCTGACGATTCGTCAAAAGTTATGGGGGCTCGTCATCCTCGCGCTCGTCATGGTCGCCGGTGTCGGCGGCTACTCGCTGTTGTCACTCGCCGACGCGAACCGTCAAGGCGACGATATCGTCAACAACTGGAATAAAGGGCTCGACTACGCCCACGAACTGAACACGCTCGCCGCGAACTATCGTGCGCTCGAACTCGAGCATATCGTGACCGAGGACGCGGCCGGGAAAGAAGAATTGATGGCGAGACTGAAAGAGATTCGGACCCGAATCAATGAACTCGCGCCGAAATATGAGGCGACAGCGTCAGGCGAGACGGACATAGAACTGTTTACGAACTTCGCCCGCCAATGGGAGATGTATCAACGCGTGTCAGACAACATGCTCATCTTTAGTACATCGGGCAACAACGGTATGGCCCGCTCGTACTACGATGCCCAGTCTCAGTCTACATATGATAACTTTACGCAACGCCTGACCGAACTCGTCGATTACAACTCAGGAGGCTCGCGGCAAGTCGGGGCGGACATGGAACGCAAGTTTCAACAAGCGCTCATCGCCTTACTTGCCGTGACGGTTGGGGCGTTTGTCATCCTCTTGTTCCTCGGGATGAGTCTACTTCGTTCAATCATCAAGCCGATGCGGATGCTTCAGACGAAATTCGATGAACTGGCATCACAAGGCGGAGATTTGACGATGTCGATCCCGGTCACGTCGAACGATGAGATCGCGCAAGTGAGCCGTTCATTCAACGTCTTCCTCGCCTCGCTTCGTGAGATTATGATTGATGTCGACGAGACGGCGAAAGTCGTGCTCACGTCGTCGCAAGAAGTCGCCGCGGAAGTGACCCAACTGAGCCGTTATATGGAAGAGACGTCAGGTACGGTCGAAGAACTGACGGCCGGGATGGAAGAGACGGCCGCTTCGTCGCAAGAGATGAGTGCCTCGACGACCGAGATGGGCAGCTCGATCGATACGATCGTCGAACTCTCGAACGATAGTGCCAAAACGGCAGAAAACGTCGAGCGTCGTGCCCATACGATGCGTACGCAAGCCATCGCCTCGAAGACGGAAGCGAACGCCATCATCCAGAAAAAACGCATCGAGCTCGATGAGGCGATCAAAGGTGCCAAGTCGGTCGAAGAGATCCGCGTCTTGACGAGTGCGATCCTCACGATTGCCGACCAGACGAACCTGCTCGCCTTGAACGCATCAATCGAGGCGGCACGGGCTGGTGACGCCGGACGAGGATTTGCCGTCGTTGCGTCAGAGATCCGCAAACTCGCCGAGAACTCTCGTCAAACCGTGAACGAGATTCAAGCGGTGTCGAATACGGTCATCGATTCGGTCGAACGGCTCAATACGAGCTCGGCGGATATGCTTACGTTCTTGAACACGAACGTGCTCACCGACTACGACCGGCTCGAGGAATCGGCAACGCAGTACGAAGAGGACGCGACCGTATTCGGCAAGACGGCGAACACGTTCGAGACGAACGCGCTGCAGCTCCGCCATATGACGGATAGCATTTTGCACGTCATCCAAGAAGTCGCGACGACGGTGACGGAAGGAGCGGACGGGACGCAGTCGATCTCAGAGAAAGTCCAACTGTCCGTCGAGCGGTTCAACGATGTCCAACAGCGGATGAACGAGACGGAACAGCGGGCGACCGAACTATCGAATCGCGTGTCACAGTTCAAGTTATGAGACAGGACCACAGTCAAACGACTGTGGTCTTTAATTGTGACAAAAATTGGAACATAAAACTGATAAAGATAGTCAATAAGAAGTCAGACTTCTTTTATTTGGTACATATTAGGTTTCGTCATCCGATATAAGAGTGGCAATACAAAATTAGAGAGAAGTAGAGGTGGGAGAGGACGTGTTCCTCAAAAGAGATGAAACGATTGAAAACACTGTCATTAACGCAAAAATTATTTAGTGGTATCGGACTTATTTTATTGTTCGTCGCGTTCGGCATGGGTTATAACTTATGGACGCTTCAAAATATGACGAATCAGTATGAAGATATGATCAGCCATGATGTGATGAAGATGAAGGCGGCCGACGAGTTATCACTCGGCATGACGCGTCAGGCGTATGGACTTCGGGGTTACATACTCGAGCAAGATGACTCGCGTCTCGAAGCAGAGAAACGTGGGTCAGAAGACAAGAAACAGGCGATTCAGACACTCATCGAACTTGCCGAGACGAAAGAAGAACAGACAGAACTCGAGAATCTTTTATCCTATGCAACCGGCTATGATGAGTTAGCCGCCCAATTGATTGCAGCAATCGATGAAGGGGACGAAGAGTCGATCGACCGACTCGCGCTTCGACTCATGCCGGATGTGACAGCTTCAATCACGGAGACGGGCGAGCGGTTACAAGCCGAGTCAGAGGCGGAGATGTTTGAGCAGCAACGAAGACTTGAAAAGTTAGGTGAGAAGGCACTCTTGTACTCCGCGGGAATCGCGATTTTCATCCTACTCTTGACGGTCGGTGCGGGCTACATCTTGAAACAAATGGTGACCGTCCCGCTCCGGATGTTGTCAGACGAAGTCGCCGTCGTCGCGAATGGCGATTTGACACGTGCCGACTTGGTCGCGCTGACACGTGACGAGATCGGGCAGCTCATGGTCGGCTTCAACCAAATGAAAGGCAACTTGCGCGAGTTGATCGATGAAGTGACCCGTAACGCCCAAGAGATCACGGCGCAATCGGAAGAACTTTACGCCAGCACGGAAGAGATGTCGTCTCAAACTGAAGAAACGACGCGGATGATCGAGGCGGTCGTCGAAGAGACGATTCAACAAGCGAAAGAAGCGACGAGCAGTGCCAAAGCGGTCGCTGCGGCCGATGAAGGCGTCGAACAGATCGCTCGTTCAATCGGGACGATCAGCGAAGACGTCGCGATGAGTCTAAAGCTCGCCGAACAAGGGGACGAGACGATTCAACAAGCGAAACAAGAAGTGCTCGCCCTCGAAACCGAGACACGAATGACCGGGGAATCGATTGCGGCGTTGAAACATCAGTCGGACGAGATCGCCTTGATCACGGAAGTCATCCAATCAATCACGGACCAGACGAACTTGCTCGCCTTGAACGCGGCCATCGAAGCGGCCCGGGCCGGTGAACAAGGCAAAGGGTTTGCCGTCGTCGCCGAAGAAGTCCGGAAACTCGCCGAGCAGTCGAAACAGTCGGCGACACGGATTGCCGGGTTGATCGAATCGATCCAAGTCCAATCGAACGCCGTGCTCGCAAGGCACGAACTCAGTGCGAAGCGGGTCGAGGCGAATACGAAACTGTTGGAGAAAGCGACAAACGCGTTCCAACAAATCGTCGTCCAACTCGAGACGTCGGTTGAGAACACGAAACATATTCGTGTCGCCTCAAACGAGATCGCTTTGACGACAAAACAAGTCGCCACGGCCGCCCTCGGGATTGCGACCGAGAGCGAACAGATGGCGCAGACGATGCGTTCGGTCGGCGAGACAGCCGATTCACAGCTCGCGATGATCCAAGAGTTGAACGGCGTCGCCGAGTCACTCGGGAACATGACGGGCGATCTGCAGACGTTGATCGGAAAATTCAATACATGACTTTAGCCGTCCTCGGACGGCTTTTGTACGTTCAAAGGATTGACGATGCTACGTTTCGGGAATTGCGGGAGAGAATGCAATTTAAACAGAAAAGGGGAATTCAGATGAAATATACGGTCATCACAGGGGCAAGTTCAGGCATCGGCTACGAGGCGGCGAAGCAGCTTGCCAAGCAAGGGAAATCATTCGTGCTCGTCGCGCGTCGCACGGACGAGCTTCAAAAATTGCGTGACGAGATCAAGTCGATCTCACCAGACAGCGACGTCATCCTCAAAACGAATGACTTGTCATATAGTGAAAACGTCTATGCACTCTATGAGTCGCTCGCCGACCTCGATATCGAGACGTGGATCAATAACGCCGGGTTCGGGGACTCGAATCTTGTGAAAGACGCCGAAGTCGGAAAAATGGAAAACATGATTCGTCTAAACGTCGAGGCGCTGACCGTCTTGTCGAACTTGTACGTCCGGGACTATCACAACGTCGCAGGGGCGACACTCCTAAACATCGCCTCGGTCGTTGGCTACCGCATCGCGGCGAAAGGGGTCACGTACAGCGCGACGAAGTTCTTCGTCAGCGCCTACACGGAAGGACTCGCCCAAGAGCTCATCCAAAACGGGGACAAGCTGCGGGCGAAAGTGCTCGCACCGGCTGCGACCGAGACCGGATTCGCGAGCCGGGCCCGCGAGGAAGAGAACTTTGATTATAGTGAGAACGTCGCGAAGTACCATACGGCCGAAGAGATGGCCGAGTTTTTAGTTCAATTGCTTGAGAGCGATGAAACGGTCGGCATCGTCAATCACGAGGACTACTCATTTGAACTGCGCGGACCGATTCACCCGTATATGGGGTGAGTTAGACAGCGTTCAATACCATAAGCCGACGACAGCCCGAACTCTTTTTGAGTTCGGGCTGTCGTTTAGGATTGTCGCATCGTATCCGCATAGCCCCCGGTCAGGCGGTGGGTCAGGCGATGATACCAGTAGCGCAGGCGCAGGCGATATACATACGTTCGGGACGTGTTCGGCAAGACGACGTTATCGATATAGTCGGCGAACATGGCGCGGAACATTTTGTCCTCACTATCGTCGTACGTCGCACTCCACATGCCGTGCTCTTCGACTTCGAGCAGCGTCGCGATCGTCTCGTCGTCGAGTTGGCCGTCTTCGGGCAAACGTTTGACGAGCATCTCGACCCGGTGGCTGCAAATCGAGGCATAGAGCGAATGGGCCCGCGGGTTTCGCGGATTCGCGTTCAAATAGCCGATTGCGGCTTTGAGCAGCTCGTCGTTCATCTCGAGCGGGATCTCGTCGAACGCTTGGAAGAATTCGAGCAACATCGGCACGGTCTCTTCGCTGAAACCGGCGAGACGGACGTAGTGCATGATGTGTAAGCCCGCTTCGCCGTAGAATTTACGATTGAAGTAATGGACGGCAAGGGCGCGCCGTGTCATCGGCACGTCCGGATAGCGCTCGACGGCGCGGCAGTAATGTTGCTCGGCCTCAAACGTAAACCCGGCGTCTTCGCTGAGGGCGCCGTGCAGGCAATGGATGAGGTAATGGTCGCCCATCGTACTCGCGGTTTCGAGCACTTGTCTGGCTGTCTTGAAATCGCCTTCGCGAATGAGCGGATAAGCGCGCATCGCCGGGAAGAACGGGTCGTTCGGGAAAGCCGTCTCGCCGCGGACGATGAGCGTCTCGATGGCCTCGGCGTTATAGTCTTCGATCAACTCTTCAAGGAGCATCATCTCAAGGAAGGTGCGCTGAAAGTCTGGGGTGTGTAAGTCGATGGTGTGTTTCAAATGAGGTCCCTCCCAGCTTTTGTGATTGTCGCTTTATTATACAAGTCAATCGCTTCATGAAGTAGCATTATTTGAAAAAATGGGAAAAGAAAAGAGGGGGAGCGCATTTGGGGGAAGGAGGAATCAACGTGGTCACGTTCACGGGCTATATCGTCGAACTCGGGGCAGCGCGAATTCGGGTCGCACCGAATTTGGAGGCTGAACCGTTCGACGGCATCGTGTTTCATCTAGACGAACAGATCGAGGACATATCGACGCTCTTGGTCGGCCAATTCGTGCGGGTCGAGCATAGTGAGATGATGACGAAATCATTGCCGCCCCAGGCGGCGGCGCACCGGATTGATGTGCTATGATGGATGCGAGGTGAGTCATATGGGACAGTGGAATTTTCTTTGGCTCGGCGGCGTCATCGCGCTGAGCGCATTTCTCGTCTGGCTCTTGCAAGACGCGATCCCGTTTTGGATGCTATCGATTTTGCTGCTGTTACTCGGGGCCGCGGTCGGTAACGTGCAACGCAAATTGAATAAGGGCGAGTAAAAAGCACGTCTTCCGATTTAGTCGGAAGGCGTGCTTTCTTCGTCTCGCTCTGTGGCAGCCGGTTTAGCTTTTTCTTCTTTAGCAGGCTTTTCTTCTTTAGCAGGCTTTTCTTCTTTAGCAGGCTGTTCTTGTTTAGCAGGCTGTTCTTTTTTAACAGGCTTTTCTTGTTTAGCAGGTTGTTCTTTTTTAACGGGCTTTTCTTGTTTAACGGGCTGTTCTTTTTCAACATGCTTTTCTTGTTTAGCGGGTTGGTCTTTTTTAACCGGTTTTTCTTCTGTGACCGGTTTCTCTTTTGGCTGATCTTTCGGTTTGCTTTCTTGCTTTTTGACTGGTTTCTCTGCTTCAGCCGCTGGTTTTTCAGGCGCCACCGGTTCTGCCGGTTCTGTCACAGGAGGTTCCGGCGTGACCGGTTCTTCTGTGACGGGAGGCGGCGTCGGTTCTTCAGCTGGCACTTCCGGTTCAACGACTTCAGGCTCTGGCGTTTCCTCTGGCGTTGCCGGTGCGTCTTCAACCGGCTCTTCGGCAGGCGCGGCCGGTTCTGGTGCAGCTTCCGGGGCCTCGGCTTCTGGTTGCGGCGCTGGCGCTGGTTCCGTCACAGGTTGCTCATTTCGAGGTGGCGTGATTGGTGCGACCGGTGCTAGTTTAGCTAACGGTGGCGCTGGTGTGTCCGATTCAAGAAACGCGAGCACGTCTTGTTCGAACAGGGCGACCGGGAGTGCTTTTGACTTGAGGTGCATGGCGAGTACCCGTCCATCTGCAGCAACAATCGGACTGCCGATTGCCCGTCTCGGGATATCGAACTCGCGCTCATACCCGGTCTCATTGAACGTCACCCGGCCTTCGATCCGTTTAGACGGCATGAGCGTGATGAGCGTCTCGTCCGCCGCAGCAATTGCGTGGCTGAACATGAACGGCGTCTCTTTCAGTTGACTGATTCGGATGACGGCGATGTCGACGGTACGTCCGACGACCGTTCCTTTTAGTTTCTTCCCGTCGTGGTCGATTGTCATCGTCGTCAAACCTTCAACATTATGGGCAGCCGTCAAGACGTCTTGCGGGCTGATCAAAAACCCTGTACCGGCACCGACGGAAAACAGACTGTTCTCAAGTGTCGCCAAATCAATCATCGAAGCGTTATCGGCTGAGACGGTGTCTTCGGCGACGTTCAAGTTGACTTTGTCAGCGAGTGAATCCGTCGAACGAGGAGCTTCTTTCAAATAGGCGACTGTTAAAATAGAGATGAATGCGATAAGTGCAATCACGGTCGGAATGGCAATCCATTTCAAGCGACGGGGGCGATGGCCACACGTCGGACAAGCAGTTGTTTTTGAGCGGGTCTTCGTTCCGCAGCGTGGACAAGTCACGAGGGTGACACCTTCTTTCATATACATAGATGATTAGCTATACCTTAAATAAAGAGGGGATAAACAATATTTTGATGGGGCAAGCAGATGGGGTTGGAATGAACTTCCGGAAATCGGGAATGAAATAGATATCCTTCAAGAAAGGGGAAACGTCCATGCAGCCCTTTTGGACAACGCGCGCGTTCCGTAACGGGATCTGGGTACTGCTCATTTTGACGATCATCTTCATGGCGAAACAAGTCGAGTTTTTGTTCTATCCGGTCGGTATCTTTTTCGCGACCGTACTGACACCGTTCTTGTTCGCCGGCATCTTGTTTTATTTGACGGTCGGTCTCGTCGATTTCCTTGAGATCAAATGGAAACGGCGTTCGCTCGCAATCATGAGCGTGCTCATGTTGTTACTCACGCTCGCCGTGTTGTTCGTCGTCACGCTCGGACCGCTCATCACAAGGCAACTGCTCGCGCTGCTTGACGCGTTCCCACGTTTTGCCGAAGGGAGCTACCGCCAGTTTTTGCTGCTG
Source organism: Exiguobacterium sp. SH3S3 (assembly GCF_004337115.1). Taxonomy (NCBI): domain Bacteria; kingdom Bacillati; phylum Bacillota; class Bacilli; order Caryophanales; genus Exiguobacterium; species Exiguobacterium sp. SH3S3. Next base: position 127,258 of record NZ_SJUU01000005.1, on the reverse strand, counting down.
TACGGACGGCTCGAGGAATACGAATGGTTTCGGGACTATGCCGAGCAGAACGCGACATCGGTCGAGACGTGGATTCGCCAGTTGACCGACGCGCTCGGATCACTCATCGGCACCGTCGCCGGTTCGCTCGGACGCGTGCTCGCACTGATCGTGTCTGGACTGTTCACGTTGTTTATCGCCCTATTTTTGTACGTGTTCATGCTCATTGACGGGGGCAAGCTGTCGACGGCAATCGTACGTTGGATCCCTGAGGTGTACGAACAAAACGCCCGCCACATTTTGCATGACATGCATGAGACGATCAAACGTTACGTCCGGGCCCAGCTCATCGTCTGCACGTTCGTCGGCTTCTTCGCGACAATCGCTCTTTGGCTGCTCGACGTCCCGTTCTTCCTGCCGCTCGGTCTGTTCATTTTCGCAACGAACATCATCCCTTACTTCGGTCCGTTTCTCGGGGCCGCACCCGCCGTTCTGATTGCGTTCATCGACGAGCCGGTCAAAGCGCTCTACGTCATCATCGCCATCACCATCGTCCAACAGCTTGACGCCAACGTCATCTCACCGCTCGTTCAAGGCAAGTCACTCCGTGTCCATCCCATCACCATCACTCTTGTCCTGCTCGTTGCGGGACGCCTCGCCGGTATCGTCGGCATGCTGCTCGCCGTCCCATTCTATGCCGTCCTGAAAGTCACGTTCCTCAACTTGCAAAAACTATACGCGTTACGCAAACAGTCGAAGCTTCCGATCGAAAGGAATCAGGTCTAAATGTCTCCGAGAAAGGTTGAAAACATCTAAAACAGCTGACCAGTCTAGTGCCAACATCATTCTTTATGTCTACGGCGGGAACTTGTCTAGCGAAACCATTAAATGATATGTCGAACAACGGATGAGGAAGTTGTTAGAAGGATACAAGACAATTATTCAATGGTCGCAATCATGTCTGTGTTTATCACCGGTATCTTGTTGCTTTCATCTACTAAGGAGGGAACGACATGGCATTATCAACAGAACTCGGAAAAATTAAGCAACTGCATAACGCGGAGGCAGGCGTACTGAGTCTCTACTTAAGTACGAAGCCGAGCGAACGCGACAAGTGGGAGATTCATTTGAAGAATGAGCTGCGCCGACTCGAACAAGAAATCAAGAGCGGGGACGAGGCGAAGTTGAAAGCGTTCAAGGGCGTCCGGGAACGGGCCGAGCGTGAGATTATGGGCAACGAACATAAGCTGTTGCGCAGTATCGTCTTGTTCGCGGAAGGAAACGATGGCTTGTTCGAGCTCCACTTCCTGCAACTCGATGTCGACAATGATTTCCATTACGGCGACAAGCCGAATTTGGATCAAATCGAGAAACTTGACGCTGAATTCCCGAACACGGGCATCTTGTTGGCTCAACTCGACAGCATCACGGTGTACGATACGCGGCTCGGTGAAGTCGAAGACATCGTCGTATTCGATCTTGATTTAGACACCGATCAATGGAGACGGTACCAAGGCCGCGGAGCTGGTGGACATGCATCGTCGAGTAGTCAAGTCGACCAATTCGACAGCCGGAAAGAAAAACAAGTCCGACAATTTTATCGCGACGTCGCCGGTGAGATTCGCTCGCTGCACAAGAAGCACAAATGGAGCGATGTCGTCATCATCGGGCAAGACCGGAGTGCCAACTTGTTGAAAGACGAACTCGACATCGACATCGAGCGCGTCGTCAATCGGAACTTAGGTCACGCCGAGGAAGAAGAAGTATTGCGCCGGGCGTTCGAACAATAAAAAGTAGCGAGTGACGTCTCATGTCGCTCGCTTTTCGCTCTTCCTACTCGAGGACTCGAGCCGTATGGTATGCTAGCAAGAAATGGATAAAGGACGGGGGAAGAATGAAGCTTGTCATACTGATCGGTCCACAAGCTGTCGGCAAGATGACGGTCGGACAGGAGCTTGCGAAGCAGACAGGGTTGAAGTTACTGCATAACCATATGACGATCGATCTCGTCAGCCCGTTCTTTGATTACGGGACGGACGAGGGGCGCCGGCTCGTCCAACTGTTTCGGCACGAGTTATTCGAAGCGGTCGCGAAAAGCGATCAGCCCGGCTTGATCTTCACGTTCGTCTGGGCGTTTGATATGGAAGAAGACCGGACCTACATCGAAGGAGTGGCGGAACTGTTCGAGTCGCACGGGGCGGACGTCTACTACGTCGAACTCGAAGCGGACATCGAGGAGCGGCTCGCCCGGAACACGACCGAGAATCGGCTGGCACATAAGCCGACGAAACGGGATATCGCTTGGTCCGAGGCCGAATTGAAGCAGACGGCGACGCTGTACCGCTTGAACTCGCGTGACGGAGAGATCGATGTCGACAACTATTTGCGGATCAATAACACGGACCTTGATGCCGAAACGGTCGCGCGACAGATCCAACGCCAGTTCAACCTTTAGAAGTTTGAAGAGCGACGGCTGATTTGCCAATCGGGACGAAAAGAGATAATCTAGCACTAGATAGTAACCATTACATTCTTTGCAGTCTATCCATTGAAATGCGAGGTGAACAAGATGATAGAATTCAAATATGATACACAACTGTTGATCGAAGGGGAACAACTGTCCGAAGATGCGATATTTGAGTACATCAACACAAGCTTCGCGGGAGATTGTTTGTTGGCAGTCGGGGACGAAAATCTAATCAAGATTCATTTTCACACGAACGAACCGTGGGATCTCGTTAAATATTGTGCGTCGCTAGGTGAGATTTACGATATTGTGATCGAAGACATGAGTAGACAAGAAAGAGGTCTACCTGGTTAATCTACGAACAGAAAAGAGAGTTGTTCGCCGGCAAACGGTGAACAACTCTCTTTTTCTACACCCACCAATCAGGGCGCTCATAGTCGATCAATAGCTGCTTTTCCAGTAAGCGTTGCACGAGGTAAGACGTGACGCTTGGTAAAATCTCATCGATGTCGGCCGGGTGGACCATGACCTCGATCGAGTCGCCTGGTTGAATTGCGTCGAGCGTTGCCCGAGACACACCATCGCCGTAGAACTGGTCACTGAACCGCTCGGTCACCCACAAGTCCCGTCGTGCGTCGAGTGTCGTTAAGGCCCGAAACGTCGTGCCGTATTCTTCGGCGAGACGGACGATGACGTCTTGGATCGCCGGCCAGCCATGGACGTGATGATGGCTGTCGAGGTGATGGAGCGACAGTCCCGTCGCGCGGAACGCGTCGATTTGCGCTTTCCACTCGAGGTAGACGAGCTCAGGGTCGGGTGCCGCTTCCGTCAGAAACCGGTTCGTGTAGCGGAACGTCCCGTCTTCTTTCGTGAGCGGTGTACTTGTCTTTGCGAGCGGCCGTCCCCACGTCAAGGCGAGGTGCACGCCGACGTGTAAGGCGGGATGAAGTTTTGCGAGCGCGACGGCTTCATCGACGGCATAGCCGTTCATCATAAGTGTCGCCGAATTGACGATGCCGTGGACGTGACTGTCGATGATGCCCCGGTTCACGCCGGTCGTCAATCCGAAGTCGTCGGCGTTGATCAAGACGTGCGTCTTATGCATTTTGCACGAGACCGAGCGCTTGGTCGAGCACTTGGTCGCCTTTCATGAGCCCGTAAGCCATATTGTCGATGACGGCGACCGGTACCGTGACGGATGCTTTGATCTTGCCTTCGAGGTAGCGGACTTGTGGTCCGATCAAGATGACGTCGACGTTCGTTTGTTCTTTCAAGCGCGATTCCGGGATGGCATCGATTGTCGCGTCCAAGCCACGTGCTGCGGCCTCGGTGCGCATTTTTTCAACAAGGATCGATGTCGACATACCGGCCGAGCAGACGAGTAAGATGTTCATTTCAGTTCCTCCAATTGGTTGAGTCGAGTGATCATGTCGACCATCTCGATCGCAAGTTCTTTGACGGTCATTGCCGTCATCAAGTGATCTTGGGCGTGGACGAGCAGGACGCTCATGTCGCTCGTCGCACCGCGTGCCTCTTCCTGCAACAGTTCGGTTTGAAGCTTGTGGGCTTCTAAAAACGCCTCATCCGCTTCTTTCATTTTCGCTTCGGCGAGTTCACCTTCGCCGCGTTTGGCGGCGGCGATCGCCTCGAACGCCGACGAGCGGGCGTTTCCGGCGTGTAAGATGATCATGAACGATAATTGTTGGATGCTTTCTGTCTTCAACTGATTTTCTCTCCTTCGTTGACTTCTGCTTTATTTTTATTGATTTCGGCCGTCATCGCTTTCGCCCCTGCCATGACGAACGGGATATACATCGCCGTCGCGATCGTCAAGTTGACGAGTTGAAGCAAGACGCCGCGGACGCTACCGCCGGTGACGAGGTAACCGCTGATGATCGGTGGCGTCGTCCATGGCACGATGGCGACCGTCTTCGGTACCATGCCCGTTGAGAGGGCGACGTACGACACGATCGTGAGCGTGACCGGTACCAAGATGAACGGGATCAACATGACCGGGTTCAAGACGATTGGGAGACCGAAGATGACCGGTTCGTTAATGTTGAACAGTCCGGCCGGAGCCGACAGTTTCGCAACTTGGTGGTACGGGTGGTTGCGCTGTTTGCGGACGACGATGAAGATGGCGAGAAGCAGGGCGAACGTCGTACCTGATCCGCCCATGAAGACGAATGAATCGAGAAACGGTTTAGTCACTGTGTACGGGACATCATAAGCCGACACACCTGCTTGGAACGCGGCCAAGTTTTGCTCGATGAGCGGGAGATAGATCGGCTCGATGACCGAACCGATGATGTTCGTGCCGTGAAGTCCGAAGAACCAAAGGATATGGTTCAAGAAGGCGATGACGAGACCGGCCGCGAGCGAGTCGCCGAACCCTTGAAGCGGTTGCTGGATGACTTTGAAGATGACTTCAAAAATGCTGAGCTCGACTTGGAGTGTCATGAACAGTTGAACTCCGGCGACGAGCGTCAAGATGAGCATCGACGGGATGAGTGCTTGGAACGAACGGGTGACCCCACCCGGTACGCCTTCCGGCATCTTGATCGTCAGTTTCGTGTTGATGAGGTAACGGAACAGTTCGGTGACCGCGATCGAGACGATGATGGCGACGAATAATCCTTGGGCACCGAGCCAAGCGAAGTTTAAGCCCCAGTCTTCTGTGACCGGCACGAGCATGATGTATGACGCGACCGATAAAATACCGGCGGCGAGTCCATCGACCCCATATGACCGGGCCAAGTTATACCCGATCGAGAAAGCGACGAGTAACCCGAGTATGGCGAACGAGGCCGTCCAAATATTGCCGCCGAGTCCTTGCCAGCTGCCTTCGCCGAACGCATTGTTCATCATGCCGACGAAGTCGAGCGAGAGGCCACCTAAATTGATAGCCGGGAAGTTGTTAATAAGGACAGCGAGCGAACCGACGATGATGAGCGGCATGACGGAGACGAAGCCGTCACGGATGGCGACTAAGTGTCGCTGGGAGCCGATGCGCCCAGCGATTTCGATAAACTTGTTCATGAGTAAACCTCCTTCTTGAATTGGGGTAAGTACGCTTCGTGCGCGTCGAACAAATCGCGCAAGAGCACATCGATTTTCTTCTCATCTTGGATGAGCGGGTTCATCAGGCAGGCGAGGTAGGCGTCGTTGTATGAGCCGGACATCGCTGCGCGGATGGCGAGCTGTTCAAACGTCTTCAAATTAGTGATGAGTCCTTTGATCGGGAGCGGTAACGCACCGATTGAAATCGGACGTGGACCAGCCTTCGTGATGACGGCGTTCACTTCGATGACGGCGTCGTCCGGTAAATCGCGAATCGCGCCGCGGTTCAGTGTGTTCACAGTCTGGATATCACCGCGGTCGTTGTAGATCGAGTCCATCAAGTTGCAGGCGGCGTCGGAATAATAGGCGCCGCCGCGCTGTTCGAGCTCAACAGGCTTCACGTCGAGTTCGACGTCTTTGTATTTCTCGAACAGTTGCGCCTCGACTTGCTGGACGACCTCGGCGCGCGTGCCGTTCTGTTCATACGCCGCTAGATCTTTCGCGAGTACGTCCGCCGTTTGGAAATAGTATTGATGGTACGGGTTCGGCAACATGCGGAGCGATTTCAAGAACGACTCGCTCCAACCGAGCCCGACGATGTTCGCCGGCGAGTAGTCGGTGCCGGCGTTCAGTGACGCGAGTACGTCGTCCGTACGATCGACGCCGTCGACCCAGACGTGGCGGCCGAACACGAAATGGTTGAGTCCGATGAATTCGATGGCGACACGTTCGACCGGCGTGTCTAAAATCTCCGCGACCGAGTTGCGCATGTTGAACGGGATGTTGCAGACGCCGATGACGTTTTTGTGGGCCGAGTGCTGCAAGACGGCCTCGGTGACGATACCGGCCGGGTTCGTGAAGTTGACGAGCCACGCGTCCGGGCAAATCTCCGCCACCTCATTAGCGAGCTCGACGAGGACCGGGATCGTCCGGAACGCTTTGAACAAACCACCAGCACCGTTCGTCTCTTGACCGATGAAGCCGTGCTTGAGCGGGATGCGTTCATCCAAGGCGCGGGCTTTCAGGCCACCGACGCGGATCTGCGTCGAGACGAAGTCGGCGCCAACAAGTGCGGCTTTCCGGTCGAGCGTCCAACTGAGTCTGATGTCTGCGCCTGCCTTTTGAATCATCCGTTCGGCGAGACGGCCGACGATGTCTAATTTGTCTCTCCCTTCCTCGATGTCGACAAGAACGATCTCCCGAACCGGAAACGTCGCTTGCCGCTGGATCAAACCTTCAATGATTTCGGGGGTATAACTCGAACCTCCACCGATGATGACGACCTTGACTGCCATAGTGCCAACTCCTCCTTGTGAAAGCGATTTCTTTTTGTTGTAACAAATATAACAAATAGTACAACTTGTCGCAATGTAAAAAGTACAAATAATACAAATTGTTTTTTGTATTTGCATTTGTATGTTTGCTGTATCAGAATAAAGGAAAGAAGGATGACACAAAGGGGTGACAGAATGTCGCAGTCGACGCTTCAAACAGCCATCAAAGAAGAGTTATTGTCCCGCATCAAGAGCGGGCATTATACAGAAGGCGAGAAATTCCCGACCGAGTACGCGTTATGCGAAGAGTTCGACGTCAGCCGGACGACGGTCCGCGGCGCGCTCAACCAGTTGACGACGGAAGGCTATCTCGTCCGCCAGCAAGGGCGCGGCACGTTCGTCGCCGGGAAGAAAGTCCGGCAGACGTTATCGCATACACCGAACAATTACGCGGCCCAGCTCGCCGTTCAAGGCAAGCGCGGCCAAGTGTCGCTCATCGACTTGTCGGTCGTCTCGGCGAACGCCCAGCTCGCCGACGTATTCACGGTCGACGAACAAGCACCGATCCAAAAGATCGAACGCATCCGTCACGCCGACGGGGAGCCGACGCAATACGAGGTCTCGTTCATCCCGTGGCAGATCGCGCCGGGTATCACGAAAGACCAGGCCGAGCATTCGCTGTTCCAAACGCTAGCGGAAGTCCACGACGTCCACGTCGCCAAGACGACCGAGGCGCTCGAGATCGCGCTCGCCGACGAACGGATAAGCGATCTTCTCGACTGTCCGCTCGGAACACCGTGCTTTTATATCGAGACGGTGACCGAGGACGCGTCGGGAAAAACGATCGAGTACTCACGTTCATATTTCCGAGGGGACAAGACAAGTTTTGTCATCGAACGGAGTTATTCCTAAACACGCCGAGGTCGGCGTGTTTTTTTAGAGTCATATTAAACAAAAATGAACGGGTTAAGGATTTGTCAGCCTTGGAGATATCGCATTCATTGAAACAAAGGGTCATGTTGCGTACAGTTAACAGTAGGAAGGCGGGATGTCATGTTATTCAAGAAAAAAACAGACGAGGAAGTGACAAGGGCGACGCGTTTCCAAGTCAAATTGACGGAACAGTTGCCGGAACTTGGCCAAGTTATGGTACTCGTCGACACAGCGACCGGTGTCAACTACATCCAGACATGGGTCGGGACGGGTGGTGGCATCACGCCGTTACTTGATTCAAACGGTGACGTCGTGGTCGACGACGTGTCTAACTTTCAGTAAATAGGGATCGGATCGAGAAAGGATTGAAGGCACATGCACATTATCGAATTCATTGGGGTCAGTCATAACGACATCCTACATAACATCACCGGCTACTTCCGCGAAGGCCGGATCACGACGTTCGTCGGACCGAGCGGCGCCGGCAAGACGACGTGCCTGAAGCATATTAACGGGCTACTGTCGCCGGACGCGGGCGACATTTATTTCAAAGGCGAGAACATCCGCGATATCGATGTCATCGCGCTCCGGAAACAGATCGGCATGGCGTTCCAAAGCGCCCCGATGATCGACGGGACGGTGTACGACAACTTGAATTTACCGAAAGCGATTTTCGGGGAGACGCTCGACCGGGATAAAGCGACAGAGCTGCTCGGAAAAGTCGACTTGGACGGCATCTCGCTCGACCAACCGATCAAGACGTTGTCCGGCGGGGAGCGGAGCCGGGTCGCCATCGCCCGGACGCTCGTCAATAAACCGGACGTCTTGCTGTTAGATGAGATCACGTCGAGCCTCGACTACCGGACGGTGAAAGAGATCGAGCATTTGATCGTGCGACTTCAAAAAGATTTCGGGGTCACCGTCATTTGGATCACCCACGACCTTGATCAAGCGAGACGGGTCAGTGATGACATGTGGTTTTTACGGAACGGGGAATTGATTGAGTTCGGGGACGCGTCGTTCATCGACGAGTCGGACAATCCGATGATCGGACGTTTCGTCAGGGGGGAAGAGCTATGACGTTCATCGAACTGATGACTTCCTTGATTTTTGTGGCGATTCCGCTCGGATTGGCGTTATTTTTGAAGCTTGGTCTCGAGCGTGACATCGTCATCGCGACGGTACGCTCGATCATTCAACTGTTGTTGGTCGGCTACATTTTGACGTTCGTCTTCGAGAGCGATAACCCGGTGTTCATGCTGCTCATGATCCTCCTCATGATCGGGGCGGCGACGCAAAACATCATCAAAAAAGGGGACGGCATCCCTGGCATCACCTGGATGATCGTCCTCACGCTCGTCACGGTCGAATCGGTGACGATGGGGCTCATGCTCGGGCTCGGCATCATCCCGTTCGAGCCGGAGAAAATCATCCCGATCAGCGGTATGGTCATCGGTAACTGTATGGTGTTATCGCTCCTGTTTTTGAACAAGTTCAAGGACGAGGTCGAACGGAGCGACGAGGTCATCGAGCTCATCCTGTCGATGGGTGGGGCTCCGAAGACGGCGATCGAGCGGAGCTTGAAGAACGCCATCCGGACGAGTATGATCCCGACCGTCGAGGCACAAAAGACGATGGGACTCGTCCAGCTTCCCGGCATGATGAGCGGTCTCATCATCGGCGGCGCCGACCCGATGGAGGCGGTGTTGTACCAACTGCTTATCTTGTTCCTCATTTTGACGACGGCGACGATCTCAGCCGTCATGGTCGGCTATATGTCGTATCCACGCTTGTTTAACCAAAAACTGCAGTTCATCGGATTGACGTATCGGAAGGGGAAAACGACATGATCACAGGCATCCATCACGTCCAAATCACGATCCCAAAAGGTGAAGAAGCGAGGGCACGCGCGTTTTATTGCGATATGCTCGGCTTGAATGAAATCGACAAACCGGAGTCGCTTCAAGGACGAGGCGGGTTTTGGCTTCAAGTCGGCGACCAAAGCGTCCATGTCGGTACCGAGGACGGGGTCGATCGGCTGAAAACGAAAGCACATGTCGCCTATACGGTGACTGATCTAGCGGAATGGGGACGGAAACTCGAAGCAGAAGGAATCGAGCGGATTGAAGGGATTCCAATCCCTGGATTTGACCGGTTCGAGTTCCGCGACCCGTTCGGCAATCGGGTCGAGATGATTCAGGCGATATGAGAAAAGGGAGCGCCCAAGTGGGTGCTCCCTTTGTCGGTTCACGAGATGCCGAACAGTTCCGTGACGGCTTTCCAGCTCGATGGGTAGGCGTTGCTGCCGGAATGCTGATGGATCAGTTTCCCGTGACGTTTCACAACAAGGCTCCACTGCGTCCCATCGGTGGTGTAATATCCTTTTTCTTCAAACACTTCAGGCCAACGATGTGAGGAGAGGGCGACGAATCGTTCGTGGACGCGTATCGCATCCTCCTTTTCGTACCAACCTGAGCTTGGGATTGCTACGCTCAAGTCGTAATCTTCGCGCCAAATCACTTCTCGTTTGACCGACCCGTCTTCAAAGAACGTCAACGTGGACTCGTTGTGGACACCGAAGCCACCGACGGAGAACGTGACGGTGATAGTCGGTTTCTTTTTACGGATGGCATCGAGCGGGATCGTCGGCTCGAACATCAATTTCTTTCGGCGTGACTCCATAAGCGCTAACTTCTCTTCTAACGTGGCTCTCGGTCGTCGCATGACCGGTTCAAAGTGATTGCGTGTGCTATATGTATTCAATTTTGTCGACCCTCTCTTTTGATGTCATTCATACGTGAATTATAGGACATCCGGACAAGGCGGGTGAGTAAAATAAAGGGTAGGGTGAACAGAAAAAAGGGAACGCTTAAATCGGCGCGCCCTATCTATCGTTATTGTGCAGGTGTCCCTTGATGGAATCGCATTTTCCATACGCCGTCAATCCTGACCCAAATCGAGCTGCGAAGGGTGGTCTTCTCAGTCGCGTGATTCTCGGTTCGATACGTAGCGAGCACGACATCGTCGCGGATGACCTCGAGATTGAAGTCGGAGAGTGTGATGTCAATCTCTCCAAGGTCCATCGTATTCGTGTCGTCTTCTTTGTATAAGACGCGACCGGAGCTGCCGATTTCAAAAAAATCTTCGGTCAACAGTTCACGCAACCGCTCCGGCGACGTCCGTACTTCCGTCGTCAATAACAGGCGTTCTTTCTCTTCGATCAATGGTGCGAGCATTCGCGTCACTCCTTTCTAAAAACGTTAGCCGTGTACCGTATTCGATTTCCCGAAATTCATGACGATGACACCGAGCACGATGACGATAAGCCCGGTCGCGACCGGATCGAGCTATGTACGAGTGTCGACAGAATAAGTGAACGGAATAACGAAACTTGGGAAGGGGGAGTCGCATGGAGAATCAAACACCGAAACGGCCATTTTTCATCCTCTTTTCGTTCACTTACACGTTCGGATTATTTCTCATCTACAGCATTCTCAAACGAAAACGAGACAGGCGAAATTGAACTTTAACTCTTTAGAAAGTGGTCTCGTACCACTTTCTTTTTATTTTGCGTTAGATAGTAGGAAAAATATTTCCAATCTCTTTTTGAAATTTTGGCATTGCGCATCCTTTTTTTGTTTGCTATGCTTCTCAATGAAAACGACAATGATAATCATTATCAATGAGAAAGTATTCCTGTGACTTACATAGACAAAACCAACAACCGGGATGCCGTTCGATTGAGAAGGTTGTCAGCGTACTCAATACATATAGGGAGATGGAAAAAGTGGGGAAATTGAAAGCATCAATCATGGCGACATCGCTCGTCTTGTTACTCGCGGCGTGCGGGAACGAGAATGAGGCGAAAAATACGGGCAACGCGGAAGCGGAAGCGACACCGAAGACGGTCGAGATCACGGACGCCCATGGCAAGATCGAAGTACCGGTCAACCCGGAGACGGTCGTCGCACTCGACAACCGGACGTTCGAGACGCTCGCAGAGTGGGACGTCGAACTCGCGGCGGCGCCGGTCGGCTTGATGCCGGCTGAGTCACCATACGTCAAAGACGAAGACATCGTCGACGTCGGCATGCACTTCGAGCCGAACTTAGAAGCGATCGCCGGAGTCGATCCGGACGTCGTCATCGTCGGTCAACGTTTCGCCGACTACTACGAGGACATCAAAAAGTTGGTCCCGAATGCGGCTGTTATCGACTTGAACATCGAACTACCGGAAGATTCAGGCACACCGGGTGAGATTTTAGTCCAAGGACTTGAAGACACGACACTCACGCTCGGTCAAATCTTCGACAAAAACGAAGAAGCGGAAGACATGGTCGCTGACCTCGGGCAATCAATCGAAGACGCGAAAACAGCTTATGACGGCGAAGACACGATTATGTCGGTCATCGTCTCAGGTGGCGACATCGGATTCTCAGCTCCAATCAGCGGCCGCGTATTCGGACCGATGTACGACATCTTCGGCTGGGTGCCAGCACTAGAAGTCGAGAAGACGACAGGCGACCACCAAGGCGACGAAGTATCGGTCGAAGCGATCGCCGAGAGCAACCCGGACTGGTTGTTCGTACTTGACCGCGACGCACCGCTCGCTGACGCGGAAGGCGCAGTCCCGGCTGAAGACGTCATCGATAACGCACCTGCACTTCAAAAGACGACAGCCGTCAAGGAAGACCAAATCGTCTACACACCGAAAGACACGTACTTGAACGAATCGATTCAAACGTACTCGGAATTCTTTGAGAGCGTCGCAAAAGCGCTCGCGAAGTAACGGGGTCACGTTGTGCAAAATCCAATACTAGACAGGGTTGAGACGAGTGCTCAACCCTCCTTTTCTAACATTTGGACGAAGTCGTTCATCTTTGCCATGCTCGTCGTCCTGATGCTTGCGATTCTATCGCTCTTCACCGGTGTATACGACATTAGTAAAGCGGACGGCTTCGATATGTTTTGGATCACGCGGGTCCCGCGGACGGTCGCGCTCATGTTGACTGGTGCCGCAATGGCGATGGCGGGGCTCGTTATGCAGTTGATCACGCAAAACCGATTGGTCGAACCGACGACGACCGGCACGATTGAATGGGCTGGTCTCGGGTTGTTGGCAGTCTACTTGTTAGTCCCGGCACCGTCACTCATGATGCGTATGACGGGAGCAATCGTATTCTCGTTTATCGGAACGATGGTATTCTTTTGGTTTTTACGGTCGGTCAAACTTCGTTCGTCCTTAATCGTCCCGATTATCGGACTCATGCTCGGGGCGGTCGTCTCGGCCGTGTCGACGTTTCTTGGATTGTTCTTCCGGGCTAGCCAGACGCTCGAAGGCTGGTTCGTCGGCTCGTTCGCCTCGGTCCAAGTCGGACGTTATGAATACTTATGGCTCATCATCATCACCACGTTCTTTATTTTCTTACTCGCGAACCGGTTGACTCTCGTCGGACTCGGGGAAGATATTGCGACGAGCCTTGGCGTCAACTACAACTTATTGATGTTGATCGCAACCGGCTTGATTGCGTTATCGGTCGGGGTCGTCGCGACCGTCATCGGTAACTTGCCATTCCTCGGCTTGATCGTCCCGAACCTCGTTTCGATGTTCCGCGGTGACGACCTCCGCAGCAACTTGCCGTGGGTGTGTGTCATCGGGATGGGGGCGATTCTTGTCAGTGACTTGATCTCCCGAACGATCATCATGCCGTTCGAGTTGCCGGTGTCACTCATTCTCGGGACGGTCGGCTCGGTCGTGTTCATCGCGATTCTGTTGCGACAACGGAAGACGGGAGGTGTACGATGAGTACGGTCATGGAGAGAGAAACTTACGAAGAAGACGTTCGTCCGCTAAGCGGGAAAGAGCGGAGCGCGTCTGCGTTTCGCTCAAAAAAAGAAGAACGCCGCTATTGGGTGTTCCTCATCGCTTTCATTATTGGGGGTCTGTTATGCGCGTTCGGTCTTCTCGTCTACAACAATCCGGTCCCGTTCGACTCACCGTCATTCATGCCGGTCGTCGAGCGCCGTGTCGTCGCCGTCATCACGATGGCGATTGCGGCACTTTGTCAAAGTCTCGCGACCGTCGCGTTTCACTCGGTGACGAACAACCGCATCATCACTCCGTCCTTACTCGGGTTTGACGCGCTCTATTCAACGATTCAAACGAGTATGATCTTCTTCTTCGGGGCTGGGGCTTTGGTCGGTTTCAGCGGGACGGGTGCGTTTTTGAGCCAAGTTGCCGTCATGGTGCTGATGAGTCTTCTGTTGTACGGCTGGCTGTTATCGGGAAAATACGCCAACCTCCAACTGATGCTCCTCATCGGGATCATCATCGGGACCGGGTTGAACTCGGTGTCGACGTTCATGCGCCGCATGCTCGCACCGTCCGAGTTTGATCTGTTGCAGGCGCGTCTGTTCGGTTCGGTGACGAATGCGGACGCCGCCTACTTCCCAATCGTCATCCCGATCGTTGTGGTCGTCGGTGTCTTGCTTTACTTGTTCTCGAACCAGTTGAACATCGTCGCGCTCGGGAAAGACATGGCGACGTCGTTCGGGGTGAACCATCGCCAAAGCGTCATCTATACGCTTATACTCATCTCGCTCTTAATGTCAGTGTCGACGGCCTTGATCGGACCGCTGACGTTCTTCGGCTTCTTGGTCGCGACGCTCAGTTATCAGGTCGCGGCGACGTATGACCATAAATACGTCTTCCCGATGGCGTTCGCGCTTGGCTTCTTCGTACTGACGAGCGCATATTTTTTTATTTATCACATTTTCAATGCACCGAGTGTCGTGTCCGTCATCATCGAATTGTTCGGCGGTGTGATTTTCTTAGCGGTGATATTAAGGATGGGGTCCCTATGATACAAATCGAGCAAGTAAAAAAATCGTATACGGACGACGTCCAGATCGGGCCGCTCGACCTTCAAATCCCGAAAGCTGGATTCACGTCGTTGATTGGTCCGAACGGGGCCGGCAAGTCGACGACGCTCATGATGATTGGCCGTCTGCTCAACTTGGACGAAGGACAGATCCAAGTCGCAGGGATGGACGTGTCGAGCACGAAATCGAAAGACTTGGCGAAAATCATCACGATCTTACGGCAAGAGAACCATTTCGTGACGCGTCTCACCGTACGACAACTCGCCGGGTTCGGCCGTTTCCCGTACTCAAAAGGGCGGTTGACGCAAGAGGACGAGCGCATCATCTCGAAATATATCGACTTCCTCGACTTGACGAGTTTGGAGCACCGTTACCTCGATGAACTGTCGGGCGGTCAGCGCCAACGCGCTTACGTCGCGATGGTGCTCTGTCAGGAGACGGAATACGTGTTGCTCGACGAGCCACTCAACAACTTGGACATCGCCCGCTCGGTCCAGATGATGGAGTACTTGCGCCACGTCGCCGACGAGTTCGGCCGGACGATCGTCACCGTGCTCCACGACATCAACTTCGCGGCCAAGTACTCGGACCGGATTTGTGCGATGAAAGACGGCAAGATCGCCGCCTTCGGTACGGTTGATGAGATCATGGTCGCCGAGACGCTATCCGATATCTTCGAGACGAAGCT
The DNA here is from genome assembly GCF_004337115.1 of Exiguobacterium sp. SH3S3. NCBI lineage: Bacteria > Bacillati > Bacillota > Bacilli > Caryophanales > Exiguobacterium > Exiguobacterium sp. SH3S3. Next base: position 111,975 of record NZ_SJUU01000005.1, on the reverse strand, counting down.
TGAAATCATTCAAGGACCATACGGACCGATTGCGGTCTATTAATAGAAGGAAGGAGTGACGACGATGCAAATTTACTGGACGCCAATCCTGAAAATCGTGAACGAAGCGCCGGATACATACACGTTCCAACTCGAGCTGCCCGACGGCTTCACGTGGGACGAGGGGGCGCATACCCACTTCGCTTTAGAAGGGTTCAACAAAGAAGACAGACCGAACCGGAGCTTGATTCGCCACATGTCGATCTCGACGCTGCCGCGTGAAGGCGTGATCGGCATCACGACCCGGGTCAAACGAGAGTGCTCCGAGTTCAAGTCAATCTTGCGTGGTATGAAGATTGGCGAACAAGTCGCCATCTTCAAGACGCATTCGAACGTCCCGCTCCAGCGTGACGGGAAGAACGTCTACCTGCTGTCGGCTGGCGTCGGGCTCGCGACGTTCCGTCCGATCGTACTCGAATACTTGGAGAACGGGGAAGGTGTGTCGCATCTCCACTCGCTGAACGTCGACACGTCAGCGAACTATCTATTCAACGACGTATTTACGTCATCAAACGGCTTCACGGCCGAATTCGTCGCCAATCGTTCAGATTATTACGCGGCGGTCGAGATGCTCGCGACCGATCAGGATGGTTTGTATTACATCGTTGGGAGCGACGACTTCTTGCATCAGACGATCGACGTGTTGCGCCGAAGCGGCATCATGCCGGAACAGATCGTACTCGACAAGCATGACTTCCAGTTGGATGAGTTTTTCACAGGAAAAGGCGAAAATTCTCTTTCTTCTTAAGTCAGAGGAGAAAAGAGTGGACGTGAGAAAATTGCCGCTATCCTATCGAGACGACGATCGAGCAATCTAGCTCAATAAAAGGTAGCTGACTCATTCTATATTGAATGAATCAGCTACCTTTTATTTGCTATGGACGTCAGGCATGCCTCAGATTGTGAACTCGATTCCTTTAGAAGTGAGCCAAGCGATTAACACGCCATACCCAAATATGCTGATGGCTGAATAGGTGAGAAGTGTAGAGCGTCTCATCCCAATCGAATGACCAATCACGCCAACTACCCATGATCCTAATAGAGGCGTGACGAGGATGATGGACCAACTGCCATGTTCGCGCATTAAATGACTAAAACGGTGTTTCTCTAGGCGGTCTAACCAGCCACTAAGACGTTTGAATCGATGAAGCCAATCGTAAAAATAAGCGAGCAGAGGAACCGGCAAGAAGTTACCAAGCCCGGCCCAAAGGACGGCAGAGACGCCGTCGAGACCGAGTAACATCGTACTCGGGATGGCTAAATAGATTTCGAACATAGGGAAGAAGCCCATGAACCATGCGGTCGCAGACAGGCTAATGTATTCAAATAGATTCATTTTGATTCTCCTTTATGTTCAATCTTTTGACCACTTGTCTTCACGGTGAATGCCTAAATTCAAATTATTGAATACTTCAATTGAGCCTTTCACATCAGTCCATTCTTCTAATAAATAATCATAGAATCGTCCTTCGTTTCGAATCAATTTCTTTGAGTTGGGCGGGACATCCTCGAGAAAGAGCTCCATCTGATATTCATTTTCCACGTGTACATAATAGTGTAAATCACCGATGAATCTTGGGTCTTCAATCACTTCGATTTTCATCAGTCCGCGTTCCTCGGCATTCGAGAGTCGCATCACAAAGAGCCAACAATACATACATTCTTTTCACTTTGACGGTCTTTACTAAAAAACACGTCTCGGAAGAATTATTGCTTAATCCATTTCGCACTCCGGCCGAGTCCAGACGGAGCGATTTCCCCTTCATCCCGCAATTCCCGAAGGACACGGTTGATGGTCGCCTCACTAATGTCGGGACAGGCATTCCGAACATCCGACTTGGTAAACGGTACGATTCTCCCTTCTACGAATCGTCTAATCCGGCTACTCTTACTTTGACTTCCTGACGTGACGAGTCCTACACGATCTTCTAATTCCTTATATGCCGCAAGGATCACGCTCAACAGATAATGAATCCATGGAAAAGGGTCTTGTTGGTTCTCATGCCAATCGATTGAGGACAATCGCAGAGATTCATAGTAATCTTCTTTTCGTTCCTCGACAATCTTCTCGAGACTAATATAGCGACCGACCTCGAATCCGAATTGATAGAGCATCAACAAGGTTAAAAGACGGGCGATTCGTCCGTTCCCGTCATTGAACGGATGGATGGATAAAAAGTCGAGGATGAACATACTGGTCAAGATGAGCGAATCGACGTCTTCATTTTGCCGACGTTCTTTTACACTGTCACATAAGGTCTGGACAGCCGCTGGGGTCTCAAAGGCTGGGACTGGTACGAAACGCGTCCGGCGCGTGCCATCAGGGAAGGTCTCACTAATCTCGTTATCGACATTCTTCCATCTCCCGCCCTCAATCGGAACAAACTTGTAGAGCTCTTTATGGAGCTGAAGCAAGATGTTCGGGTTGATTGGGATGTCCTGGTCTGAGGCATGAATCAAGTTCAATACATCCCGGTATCCGGCAATTTCAGCTTCCGAGCGGTCGGCCGGGTCAGAGGTCTTCGACATGATGGTGTGTAGGCGGCTCTCGGTCACGACGATTCCCTCGATTGCATTGGAAGCCTTGGTCGATTGGATGACAGCCACGTCACGCAAGGTGTTCAGAATTTGAGGCGCCTGTTGTTTATACAGGTCTTGTTTGCCTTTGTATTCATTGATGTGGCCGATCAATCGTACGGTCTCCATCGGCAAGGAGAGATTTCTTAAATACTGATAATCGTAATTTCGCATAAGAATCACCCTCATTCATTATCAAAATTGATTAAACATATTCATTTCATCAATTTTTGACTATGTTTAGCTATAATATAACCTATTTATGATGAGTTTAAAATATTAAACATACTCATTCTCTTAATGTATGACTATGTTTAGGGATAGATGAGTTATATTTCAAATTATGAACGTGAGTGACATGAAAAAGCGCATCTCCGATTTCAACGAAGACGCGCTTGGTTCATATGATCCATCGTATGTGTAGCATCAGACTTCTTCATCATTGTACGGAAGTTCGACATTCAGACCGAGGACACGTTCCCCGGTCTTTTTGTGTGACAAATCGCGACGAACCGTTCGAACAGGTCTCGTCCGTCCGGTGTCCCGATCGACTCGGGGTGGAACTGGACGCCGTACGTCGGATGTTCGGGATGCTCGAGCGCCATGATGACACCGTCCGCAGTCTTGGCCGTCACGGTGAGTTCCGTCGCTTGGACGACGAGCGAATGATACCGCATGACCTCGCACGGATTCCCGTCGAATAGAAGACCAGGTGTCGTCTCGATCACTGATGTCTTGCCGTGCATGACCTCGCGGGCCCGGCCGACCGTGCCGCCGAACGCTTCGGCGATGACTTGATGACCGAGACAGACACCGAGAATTGGGATCTGTCCCGACAGTTGCCGGACGACGTCGAGGGAGACACCGGCGTCACCTGGACCACCTGGACCAGGTGAAATGATGATACCGGACGGGTTAAGGGCGAGAATTTCATCGACCGTCAGCTCGTCGTTACGGACGACCAAGACCTCGCTGAACCGGGCGACGTCTTGATAGACGTTATACGTGAACGAGTCGTAGTTATCGATCAGTAAAATCATGCGAACACCTCCAACAGGGATTTGGCTTTATGCAGCGTCTCTTCATATTCCGATACCGGATCCGAGTCAAAGACAATGCCGGCCCCGGCTTGGACGTACGCCGTATCGTTTTGGACGACCATCGTCCGAATGGCGAGGGCGAAATCGAAGCCGCCCCGGACGTCGAGATAACCGACGGCCCCGGCGTACACTTCACGTTTCACCGTCTCTAGCTCGTCGATCAACTGCATCGCCCGAATCTTCGGCGCCCCGGAGACGGTGCCGGCAGGGAGACAGGCCCGAAGTGCGTCGATCGGGTTCAAGTCGTCACGGAGCTCGCCTTCGACTTCGGAGACGAGATGCATGACGTTTTTGAAACGCTCGACTTCCATCTGTTTCGGGATCGTGACGGTGCCGACTTTGGCGACGCGACCGATATCGTTCCGGCCGAGGTCAAGTAGCATCCGATGTTCGGCCAGCTCTTTCTCGTCTTCAATCAAGTCGGCGGCGTGGCGCATGTCTTCTTCGACGGTCTTGCCGCGCGGGCGCGTACCGGCGATCGGGTTCGTCGAGACGCGGTTCCCTTCGACGCGGACGAGACTCTCAGGCGACGCCCCGAGGACGATCGCTTCGCCGAGGTCGATGTAGAATAAGTACGGGCTCGGATTAAGTTTTCGCAGCGTCCGGTAGAAGTGGAACGGGTCACCGGTGAATGTCGCGTCGATCCGTTGCGACAACACGAGCTGGAATACCTCGCCGGCAAGGATTGCTTCTTTCGCTTTCAAGACGCGCTCGATAAATGCGTCCTTGTCGGTCAAGATCCGTTCGCTCGTTCGGACGACCGGCGCGAGTTCATGCGTCTTCGCCGTCTCGAGCTCGATTTTCAACTGTTCGAGCCGGACCGCTCCGTCGCTGTCGCCGGTGTCGATCAAGATGACACGCTCCTCGAGATGGTCGTATAATACGACCGTCTCATAGCGTTGGAACAACGCGTCCGGCAAGTCGCGCGTCTCGGTCGGCGTGTTCGGGATCGGCTCATACGTTCGCAGCAGGTCGTAGCCGATATACCCGACGGCGCCGCCGATGAACGGGTAGGGGGCGTCTTCCGTGTCCCGTTCGATCAATGTGGATAAGACGGCGAGCGGGTCGTCCGCTTGAATCGTGCCCGTTGCATCGGTCACGGTGTTGCCGTCGACACGGATCGTCTCGACCGGGTTCGCCGCGATGATCGAGTAACGTCCGTGTTTGCCTTCAGCCCGGCTCTCGAGCAGTACTTTTCGTTCTCCTTGCAACCGGTGGAAGATGGCCACCGGGGTCAGTTCGTCGCCGTTGATGATCAGTTGTTCCATGTAATCTCCTCCTCCAAATAAAAAAGTCCCCCGCCCGACATGTCTAAATAGACATGAAGGACGGGAGACCCGTGGTGCCACCTTCGTTGGGGGAGTTCCCCCCACTCATCGCGAACGATCATTCGCTGTCCTCGGTAACGGGAGGACCCGTCAGAGCCTACGTATCGGTCTGAACGCTCAAAAGCCCATTCACGCGAGACACGTCACCGGTTCGCATCGACCACCGGCTTTCTGGAGACGTCCCTTCGCGCTACTCTTCTTTCTCATCGCGAGTTCGTATAATGTTATCGTTACTTTAACGGGATGAAGGAATCTTGTCAAGATGAAAACTTAAAGAGACTTGTAGCCTAGGAAATACGGACGCCATTGTGGGTCATGGATGGAATTGATTTGAAGCGTTTCACCGCCGGCGTGGATAAAGAATTCATTACTGAGCATGATTCCGATATGCGATGGTCCGTTCCGATACGTACCTGCGAAGAAGATCATATCGCCTCGTTTACCGCTCGTGAAACTAGTTCTCTTTTGCTTGAAATGATTCCCGTACCAGTAACCCGATACATTTTCACGACCACCAATCTTCCCAGCCTGATTCGAAGAATAGTGGATGAGTCCTGAACAATCAAAGCCGCCGTTTCGAGGTGATTGGGACCCCCATGTGTAAGGTGTCCCTAAATGCTTGAAAGCTGCTGCGATAAACCGTTCTTTTTGTGTATTGTTTCGCTTGATCGTGAGAGGGTCTTGTTTGACCCGGATGGTTGTTGTCTTTACATATACCGGACGCCAATTGTATTGAATCAAGTAAGAGTCCCCGCTTCTCCCGCGAGGGTATACTCGAACATTCGAATCGATGTATCCGATCGGTTTTTTGTCGTTCGGATTCGCATAGAAGGCGGTGCGTTTGGTTGTGGCGTAATGTAAAGCGGGATTAATGCGTTGCACATTGATGGATTTTGGTTTGGTCTGAGCAATGTAAGGATTCAATACATAGACTTTCTTTCCAGAAGGAAGCTTCGCATACCAAAAATCGTCATCAATTGAACGGAGGCCAATCAATTTTGTCCCTCGCTTCAACGTGCCTGCGGGTTTCGTATAGGTGACATCGGTATGAAAATACGGTGTCTCATTAAATTGAACATAAAAGACAGTACCTGACTTTGGTCTAGCGGTCGGTTTATTCAAGGTTAAATAGTTCGTAGCGATATAGCGATACGAGCCATCTACGAGAATGCGCGAATAATATCCAGATGTACCGAACGTTTCAACGACTTGTCCACGTTTCATGCGAGTGACGCGCTTTGACGTTGATGGTGTCGAATAGATACTTACATTATTGTATCGTATGTACTGTTTCCCCGTTGAATCGTAAAGCGGAGGGTTTTTCGTGCCGGTCATGTTTGTGGGAACGAAGTAATAGTTTCCGCTTACGAGAACGCGTGTAAAAGTACCCGATGCCCCGTATATCTGAACATACTGTCCGCGCTTAAATGACAATGACGTTTTTGATTGGCTTGTGGCCTTTGAATAAAGAGGCGTATTCTTTAACATGTATCGTTTTCCTGTTGATAAATAGGGAGGAAGTTTCAATCCGAGGAACTTTGTCTCGACAAAGAAAAACTGCTTATTGATGAGAACTCGAGTAAACTTACCTTCTGTCCCATATACATTGATCTGTTGAGCACGTTTCAGTGACCCCATGATTTCCTTTTTATCTACGTCACGGTAAATTGGAGTATCTTGTTGTGTATAGCGAGAGCCTGACTTAGCATAAGAAGGCATCTGGTTCGCAATTGAGGTGCGATTGACGTAAACAAATTTTTTGTTCAAAAGGACTCGGACATACGTGCCCTCTATCCCGTAGACTTGAAGCAATTGTCCTCTCGGAACGGTGCCTAACTTCGTTACACCTAAATCTCGGTAGTATAATGAAGTCGTTAGCGCATAGCCTTGCCCTGTTTTGACAGGCTTTTCACTGACATCACTGATTTGAACGAAACCGAACCGATCGCCTCGTTCGATCCGCAAAAACCCATTAGTGATGCCATAGCCAACTAGCGATTGACCGATCATCGTTTCGCCCAACGGTTCTCCATTTAGAGAAGCGTGAATTTCCACTTTTCCTTTGGCGTAATAAGTTTTAGGTTGTATCGGGGAAGTGGATAAAGTTGAACGCTCGATCCACGTGCCTTCAGTGGTGAGAAGTAGTGGAAGATCGTCTACATTGAACACATGAACAATGGCTCCAAACGCCAATGGGGTAACGCTCTCACCCTTGTCATTTTGTGTTGTTGTTTCATTGGTCACATGCATGGCGGAAGCATGACGGATGTCATTGTTTCGAACGTAGCCTTCGATGTCGTCTGTCTTGATTTTAGAGTGGGTTTCAGTCGATGTATCGAGGTGGACGATTTGGTTGTGTTCCACTCTTTTCAATTCAGATGTTTCTTGCATTTCTGTATAAATGGTCGTTCCGGATAAAAGAAGGACGTTTGTTTGTTCTGCATGCGCAGGGGATATAGTAATCAATAGAACCATGAACAATAGACTAATCATTCGTTTCACTGTGTACACCTCTGTTGTGTAGTATGTTAGGGAAAATTCAATTCTTTTTTAGTATAGCTAGTTGAAACGATTAATTGATTAGATTTTTAATGATGAGGCAAATCGTTTTTGTGCATATAATGTCGGAGAGCCTAGGTGTATGTGAAAGGTATGATATGATACCCGAGGAAAGGAAGGTGCGCCTATGGAAACATTAACTATGAAACAAATTTCTGATAGTCGTTCCACTCACCAGATCGACGGAAATATGAAAGAGTTAGAGGTTATGATGCATGATTCGTTCCGCTATGTCGATTCGAGTGGCCGTCAATTTGATAAAGAAACGTTTTTGGATCAGTTTGTCGATCCTGAAGCGATTCAATGGATCGCTCAAGAAACCGTTACGTTTAATGAAACGGTGAAAGTTGATTTGGCTGTCGTCCATGTCTTGTTAGAAGAGCGTTTCATTCTTGGGACGAACGCGTATGAAGGGCGCTTTTGGGCATTGCATCTCTATGTGAAAGAGGACGATACGTGGCTGTGGCAGGGTGGTCAAGCAACGATGATTAATGAAGGATAATACGGATAAGGGCATAGCTGGAGCAACCTGGATGAGTCTAACAAAGAAGTTTTAGTGTTATGGAATCGTGTGATTAGTTGCACGTAAACTCTTTGTGTAAGGCTATTTTTTCCAAGTGGGATTGACGCTATAAAAAAAATAAACTGTAATATATAAATATTTAACTTAATGTTATTATTGCACAGTGAATTTGAAATGATGAAAAAGGGAGAATATGTTTTGGTAGTTAAAGAATGGAATTTTGTAAGGGTAATTGCATGTTTGAGTATTGTTTTATTGCATAGTTCTACTAGCGTAGGTAGGATTTTCGGGTATAGCGAACTGTTTGACTTGCATTTCATAAGAATTTTGTTATGTTATGCTACGCCAACATTTATCATCCTATCGGAAATTATTTTGGCCAATAAATATTCGACATCGATTCCCGATGGCTTTTTCAAAAAACGTATCAAATGGATTTTAGGTCCTTTTGTTGCGTTTGCTTTAATTGATGCCTTGATTGTAAGTTATATGCGATCTAACCCAGACTATATATTTGATAAGCTAATGAACAATCTTCAAGGCCATTTTATAGGATATTTTTTGTTAGTGATTTTTCAGTTTTATGTCTTACATTTTTTAGTTGTTCGATATCAAATAAAAATTGAAAAACTCATTTTTATGGGTACAGTACTCATGATTTCTTCTCTTTGGCTGTTAAATGAAGAAATATATCTTTTTGAAGGCTCTTCGAGTATACAGATGATTAGTTTCCCCACATGGTTAGGATATTTTGTGATTGCATTTTTAATTGGTAAGCATTATGAAAAGTTACGACCGCATTTAATCGTCCACAGAGGTTTGATTTTAGTTGGTTTGTTATTTTCAATAATGCTGATCTATGCATCTTATCAAGCGGGTTATACAGATGTTTCATCTCGGAGACTGGATATCATGCCGTTTACACTTTTCGTGACGCTTACACTATTAAGTATAGGTTCATCATTACCGCACATGAAATTAGTCGACTTAATTAGTAAATATTCGTTTGGCATTTTCTTATTACATTGGCAAGTCCAACGAATTATAACTCCAATAATTTTTGAGAGAACCTCATTGTCTTCGCTTACCTTTATTGCTATTGTTTTTTTAGCTTCTATTGTCATTTCTATGGCAATTGTTAAAATCGTATCCTACGTACCGGGATCTAGTTATGTAATTGGAAAGATCAGAAACGCACCAAAATCGAAAAAATACGAGTCTGAAGCGTTATCTCGTAAAGCTAGTTAAGGACAATACTATTCAATTCAGAAGTCGAGGATATCCAAATGACTTTTTGTTAAATGATGTAGTGTGATTAAGCTATGCTCTTCCGATAGGTATAAAAGTATAAGACAAAACCTTTTTTTTAATGGAAGCCATATAAAAAATCAAATGATTATGAGCAGAGGAGCGTTGTCCCACACAGGATGACGCTCTTCTGTTTTCGTCTTATCTGGCACTTACTATAAGGGAACATCCGAAGGGACGTATACACGAGACAGGAAATCATAACCCTTACAAGTGTCTGAACTGGAGTAGCGCACTCGAGACCTTCGCAGATTAATAGCTTCATTTTTAATAGGATGAAATGTTGTCGTGAAACACCTAATTCGAAGAGAATGTAATTCCTGGGCCTGAATTAAATGTTTTTATAAGGGGAATTTTTCTATATAATCATTGTATAATTATGAAAAAAGATGTCATCACAATTTCTAATAAGAAACAGGAGGTTTTTGTTTGCTAGAGACACTAAAAAATTCTTTAGGGGTATGGTGGGAAATGGTATTGTTGTTAGTTGGTGCAGTATTACCGCTTATTTACGATAGTGCAAAAAAAAATTTAACTTCTCGGAATCGAAAGAAAGCGATTAAATCTATTGGTACATCAACAAAGTTAAATATCGACACTATTCAATCGGCTGACCCGGATTATAAAAATTCTGAATTACGCTTAGAGATTACAGAGAACTCATTTTACTTAGAGTTCCCTAGTCATAAAATTCATTTAATTAATCAACAATATGAAAATTTCAACTTTCACCCGAAGCAATATTTTTCTAAGAAAGAAACTGATGATGTGGACTTGGCTCAACTATTTCCAAGTGAACTAAGAGACTATGTTGTTCCTTTGATTGAGAAATATCGGGAGATGGTTGCGGACGATTTTATTCAGCGGAAAAACGGCTGCCATTTTAATAGCGATAAGTTAGGTGTGGATCAAATTCGAGAAGAGTTTGGCATAGGTCACAAGGAAAAAAATGCAATACATATTTTGTTGTATCACACAGATTACTATACACATCGTGTCATGAAGGCGGTATATAAAGAATTACTAGAGAAGGAAATCTATTTTACAAAAGATCGTTTCTTTGACTCGCATGAGTTAAGTCAACTTAGAGCGTTTCTAACTTCCATTGGCGTGAATATCATTTTGGTAATGGATGACGGGCAGAATGTCATCTTATCACAGCGTTCTCACAGAAGTGCACATAGTGAGAACGCTGGAAAATTTAATTCGACTGCTATGGAAGGCATTACCCTTCATGATCGGGTAGGGGAGAAAAACAACATATATGTAGATAACGTGATTGATCGGGCGATCGAAGAAGAGATAGGAATTCAACATCCTGGAAACAAGAAACGAATTTATGATGTTTTTTTGGAAAAAAATTATTTTGAGATTGGTATTACTGCGTCTGTAGAACTTGAAGAATCATTTGAAGAGACAGTTAAACATTCATATTCAAAAGACGGGGCGCTAGAGATTAAAAAATTAGTTCCTGTTTACTTTAATCAGAGTGAGCTAAATGAATTCGTTGCTACCAATGATTTTATGCAGCAAGGGTTGTACACGTTAAAAATGGTTGCGGCTCGAAAAAATATTATCATCAAAAAATAATATGTTTAAATCTTGTAAATTTGAATCAGAAGTGAATTTTCCGAACTTTTGGGGAATGACAATGAAGAGTCATCTATGGGGCTGGTTGTAAACAATTCCGAAAAAAATGTGTGGGGTATTTTTTTTTAGTTTCCGATACTATATAATTAATATTTAGTTAATCTTTTGTTAAGATTAACAATTTAAATTTATTGAGGTGTAGAAATGAAAAAAGTATTAACCTACGGAACGTTTGATTTGTTGCACTGGGGTCATATAAATATCTTGAAAAGAGCTAAGGATCTCGGTGATTATTTAGTTGTCGCCTTATCTACGGATGAGTTTAATGCACTAAAACACAAACAGGCGTTTCATTCTTATGAAAATCGTAAAGTGATTCTTGAAGCAATTCGATATGTTGACGAAGTCATTCCTGAAAATGATTGGGATCAAAAAATCGACGATGTAAAGAACCACGATATTGATGTATTTGTAATGGGGGATGATTGGGAAGGGAAGTTTGATTTCTTGAAAGACTACTGTGAAGTTGTATATCTTCCACGCACAGATGGAATCTCTACAACAAAGATTAAAGAAAACCTTAGAAAATAATAAGCTCATATAATCAAACGCACAGTCCATAAAAGTATTTCTAAGAAAATTAGTCACACCCATTAAGTAAATAGTTGAATCTTGATTAAAAGGCCTTGGTTCTCGGTAAGAACTGGGGCCTTTGTTGAGTGCTTTAATTTAATGTTACTCGGTTGAACGAGGTCTGTTTATTCTAAATATAAACAGAAGCGATGGAACTGAAAAAGATAGCTTCGGAAAACACCGAAACCATCTCATCATTACGTAATCATTCAAGTAGTTATCATTAAATTTCACTAAAAATAGTTATAGTCCGTTTTTAATTACGTCAATCAGTGATTGAATCCCATTACCGCTAAGCTGAGATACTTCTAATCCGCTATATAAAACTAGCGAGATCAATATTGAGAACGTTAAAATGTTTGCCGCTAATGATTTCACAGACAACTCTCGATTGTGTTGTTCGTTTTCGATTACGGGCATCTTCTGATTTGATAATTGTTTTTGACGAAATTCTTTCTTCTGAGGCGCCGACATATTTTTATATTCATCAAGAAATTTTTTATAGTGCTTTAATACTTCGTCAGACTCTCCGTCTTCTCGGATTTTACCGTATTCGAGCCAAATAACCCGAGAGCAAAATGATTTTATTTGGTTCAAGCTGTGGCTGACAAAGATAATAGTTTTACCCTCATCCTTAAATTCATTCATTCGATCGATACATTTTTGGTAAAATGTTTTATCGCCAACAGAAAGGGCCTCGTCTACAATCAAAATATCAGCATCGACGTTTACCGCGATTGCGAAACCAAGGCGTGACTTCATGCCACTTGAATACTTTTTGATGGGTTGGTCAATGAAATCGCCGATGTCGGCAAATTCAATAATGTGAGGCATCTTTTCTTTAATTTGTTTTTCTGTCATACCGAGCATCAAACATTTCAACATAATATTCTCACGGCCAGTTAATACTTTTTTTAATCCTTGAGACACTGCAATAATTGCTACGTCTCCATTTACTTCGCAAGAACCTGAAGTTGGAGTGATAATTTCAGAAATCATATTGGACAAGGTCGATTTTCCCGAACCATTTACACCGACCAAACCAACTACTTCCCCAGAATTGATCGTTAAATTGATATTATTTAAGGCAGTAAATAGTTTCACATTATTCTTTTCGGTGGTGGATTTTTTCTGTTTGATTTGGCTTAAAAATCCAGATGAAAGTTCAAATTGTTTTGTAACATTTGTTAATTGGATACGAATCATTTTCTCAACCCTTTGTCTAAATGAGAGTGCTATCAGCTACGCTAGCAGGCTACTTTTATATATGAAGAAGAATACCTCATTCGATGTCATTTGTAAAATGAATAGAAAGTCTCAAAAACGAACTAACGGTTTGCGTTTCACTTATTGTACTCCTGTAATTAATATTGAGTGCGATTAACCACCGAAATAACGAGCGAGGATATCCACTATTTTTTTCGCGGCAAAACCATCACCGTACGGATTAGATGCTAGGGACATAGCTTTGTGAGCATTTTTGTCTTCTAATAAGTGATCGACTTCTTGAAAAATCGTATTCTTTTGAGTCCCGATTACTTTTAAAGTACCAGCTTCAACACCTTCAGGTCGCTCGGTTGTATCCCGTAAGACGAGAACAGGGACGCCAAGCGATGGAGCTTCTTCCTGAATCCCGCCTGAATCCGTCAGAATGAGATACGAATGCGCCATGAAATTATGAAAGTCGATGACTGACAAAGGTTCAATTAAATGAACTCGTTCTACGCCATGTAATGTGTGTTGAGCTGCCTCTTGCACGGTTGGGTTTAAGTGGATTGGATAAACGACCTCGACATCAGGGTGAGTCTCAATTAGTTCGCGGACTGCCTCGAATATATTGTACAAGGGTTCCCCTAAATTTTCACGGCGGTGAGCAGTAAGTAAAATGAGCCGCCTATTGTTTTGTTTTATGCGAGAGAGCAGTGGGTGTTGATATTGATCGCTAATAGTTAGTTTCAGTGCATCAATGGCTGTATTCCCCGTAACGTAAATATTCTCTCGTTTGTACCCTTCTTTAGAAAGATTTAGTGCGGCAGACTCAGTGGGGGCGAAGTGCAAGTCAGTTAATACTCCGGTTAAGCAACGATTGATTTCTTCAGGATAGGGTGAGTATTTTTGATATGTTCTTAATCCGGCTTCCACATGACCGATTGGAATCTTATTATAAAAGGCAGCAAGCGCTGCTGAGAATGTTGTAGTTGTATCGCCATGGACGAGTAAGATATCTGGTTGTTCGATTTTGATTATATCGTCAAGTTGATTTAATACTGCTGTACTGATTTGAGCAAGTGTTTGATTTTTTGACATTATATCAAGATCATAATCAGGGTGAATCTCAAATACATTTAAAACTTGATCTAACATTTCCCTATGTTGGGCTGTCACGACCACTATTGGATTTAGTTTTTTATTTTTTTTTAATTCAAGGGCTAAAGGCGCCATTTTGATTGCTTCGGGCCTTGTTCCAAATACCAATAAAATTTTATGCATGTCGCTACCTCCTTTTAAAACGAAATATAAAATGTAAAAATAATAATCATTTATACTGTATCATTAACGTTGAAAAATCTAAAATAAGATTCTAATGAAATCTTCACTTAATTGATAAAGTAGTCTATTATGGTGAGGTTGAACTTTAAAGAAATCTTCTTCAATATATTACACACATAAATGCATTTAACAAATCATCAGTTGCCAGTTTAGAAAGGATTGTATTAAGCATGTATAAAACACTTCTCACAATCATTTCCGATCAAATTACTAATCGGAAATTAATTCTTCGATTGGCTAGATATGAAGTCAAGTCTAGTCATGCCGAAAAAAAGTTAGGGCTGATTTGGGAACTAATTAACCCGGCGTTACAGATCTTCATATATTGGTTTGTGTTTGGCGTTGGATTACGGAGTAATCAAGATGTTAATGGAGTTCCGTTTATTTTTTGGCTCATGGTAGGGTTGAGTGCATGGTTCTTTATTAATGACGCCGTGTTGCGAGGTAGCAATTCCATCAACACGAGATTAGGTATGTTGATGAAAATGAAATTTCCTTTAAGTGTTATTCCGGCGTACGTAGTGGTTTCTCGTGTGTACCAACACTTGGCTATGTTGGTTATTGTTATTTTAGCGACCCTTTTATTTAGCAATGTGCCTTTGCAGTTAACATTGATTCAATTACCGTACTATTTCTTTTCGATGATTATATTTGTGTTCAGTATATCCTTACTGACATCAACACTAATTACGTTAGTCAAAGACGTATATCCATTAGTTCAATCAATTATGCGTATGCTTTTTTATTTAACACCAATCCTCTGGACAGTCGATTCGTTTCCGTCTTCTCTACAAGGGTTATTACTGTTAAATCCTTTGGCATATATTATTAATGGCTATCGAGATTCAATTTTATATGGAATATGGTTTTTTGAGGATTTGATGTATATGACTTACTTTTGGAGCTTCACTGCGATCGTATTCATTTTAGGCGCGAGACTTCATATGAAGTTCCGTCACTCATTTAACGAATTAGTTTAATTCGAATGTTTTAATGAAAGTGAGCGATTTAAACTTATTTTTAGTTAGAAAAACAGGACTAAGTTGTAGTGCACATCATTTTAAGAAAAATTATCCGGAAAAACTAAATGTCTGAAATAATAAAAGGGGTAAGAATGTAGATGAACAGTATTAGTGTGGTTATTCCACTTTTATCGCACCACTTAAAATATCAACGAGCTATTCGTTCGGTTTTAGATCAAGAGCAGACAGGGCACCTTGATGTCAAAATTGTGTTAATCGCCCATGATAAACATCTTGATATAATATCACTTGACGAATTTCCCTCTGTGAAAATTATTACTGTGGCCGATGAGTTGACGGTCTATAAAGCTATCCGTCATTGCGCGCAGCAAGTGGATACAGATTACGTAACTTATTTGGATGCGGATGATATTTTGGCGCCAAGAGCAATTTTCACTTGGTACAGAGCTGAAAGAATTAGTCAACAACCGGTGATTGTGGGACAACGACGACAAATTTATAATAAGAAATCATGGATACAGCCAATTGATCATGCTGATTATTTTTTATCCACAAATAAATCTTTTTCCGCAAGAATGCACAACTCAATTAAAGGTTGGTGTATTCACACTGAGTTACTAAAGAGTTTACCGAGCCTAGAAGTTGAATGGTTCGGTGAGGTGGCGGTTGCTTTCCATGTTTTCGAACAAACATCGTTGTATACGAAAGTAAACTATGTCGTATATGGAAATAACGATTACTTGAGTGGGAGAGACCAACCGAACCTATATGCCAAACGGGATGAGTCGACTTTGCTTGAAGCATCTCACTTGTTTAATTATTTATATTTCAAGGCAGTTGACGAGGATAGTCGAATACAAATATCAATTTGGTTTGAGTCGTTTATTGTGAATCGAGGACGAAAGTATTTAGAAATGATTGAGGATTCGCATAAGAGAAAAGAAGCTTTCGAAATGATTGCAAAAGATTTAAAACGAATCTCTCTGAGAAAAAATTATGCGAAGGTATGGTCTGCTAATAATCATTCATTATTCCAAATTTATAAAACGGGCATTCAACTAAAATCAATATTGAAAATAATTGCTAAAGCGATTAAGAGGAAACCTCGAAAAGCCTCTCTGTACCCATTGCTTTGTAAATTGCCAGTGAAGAAAAACTTGGTTCTGTTTGAGAGCTTTTTAGGAAGAAGTTATTCGGATAATCCAAAGGCGATTTATCAACGTTTGATTAAAAAACGACCTGATATGGATGCGGTTTGGATTTTTAGTAGCCCTCCATCGAGTGAAATTGCTGAACAATGTCCGAATTGGGTGTTGAAAAATTCAATGCGTTATTTTTATTATATGGCGCGCGCAGAATACTGGGTCTTTAATACAAGGCAACCATTGTCTCTATTTAAGCCTGAACACACAACATATTTGCAAACTTGGCACGGTACCCCTTTAAAAAAACTTGGACTAGATATGGATGAAGTTCATATGGCGGGAACGAACACAGCAAGGTATAAGCGTAATTTCTATAAACAAGCTCAACAGTGGGACTACCTCATCTCGCCAAACCACTATTCTTCTGCAATCTTCAGAAGTGCATTCGGATTCTCGAACCAGTTGTTAGAAGTTGGCTACCCGAGGAATGATGTGTTATATAACGCTAACGACGATCACCAAATCAAGTTGTTAAAAGAGGAACTAAATCTCCCTAAAAACAAAAAAATTATCTTATATGCTCCTACATGGCGAGACGATGAATTTATCAAAAAGGGAAATTATCGGTTTGATTTAAAATTGGAATTAAGTCGTATGCAAAAAGCACTAGGAGAAGAATATATTGTTTTGTTAAGAATGCACTATCTTATTAGCGAAAATATTGATACGAAACAATATGAAGGGTTTGTATATGACTTTTCGAATTACCATGATATCTCTGATCTTTATTTGATAAGTGATTTGTTGATCACAGATTATTCTTCTGTCTTCTTTGACTATGCTCATTTAAATAGACCAATTATTTTCTTTGCATATGATTTAGAAAAATACGCGTCGACACTACGTGGCTTCTATTTTAATTTCGAAGAGATTGTTCCGGGGCCTTTGTATACAAATACGAATGAGATTGTCGACTACATTAAAAATATTGATACGCTCGAAAAGACCTATGAAAATCGGATCGAACTATTTAATCAAACTTTTTGTCACCTGGACAATGGTGAGGCTGCCGAAAAGGTCATAGATACAGTATTTAAATAATTTAAGTTTAGTAAATTTAAGTTAACCGACATTATCTTAAAATGTCGGTTAACTTTTTTTATAATTACGTCTATATACAGATTATCCGCAGAAACCTTAATTTTACCTAAATGTAAATCCTGTGATATTGTATTTGCTTTCATTTAAGATGACAATGAAAAAATAGCTGTAAATTTGATTTGAAGAGCCGTTTTTGGGATATAAAAATAAATAGAGAATGACTTGGTAGTCAATTTGAAAGAATTGAGGGTGGCGCGATATGAATAAGCTATTATGCACAGATGTATTTTATGAAAATCAAAAGCTTAAATTCACGTTCAATCAAAGGGTTGAGGAAGATGTGTTTTCGTTAGGGGACTTAAAAGGAAACTCGTCTGGTCCTGTCTTGTCCTTTGACATTGTTGATTTGTCTATCGACAACTTTAACCAATCATATCTGCTCAAAAGAAATGGCGAGGAAATTGAAGTCGAATCTGTCGAATTTATTGCTTTCAAAACGAAACGAGTTCGATGCGGCAGCACATTATTGCTTGTGACAATAGACGACCAACAGCGATTACGTATAGAAGTTAAATCACATCTATCGAACAGGTGGGGGTTTGATGCAAGTGTTGATGAAGTCTCGATTGAGGCCGATACGTTACGTTTAGCGGGTGGTTTGAATCCAATACTATCTGACCGAGTCTCAACAGGCGGCAACATGTGTTTAAAGGTTTTTGCTGAACAGCAGTTACTATTTGAAGCTTTTGCGGAAGTGGACAATGAGGATAAAGTTTGGTCGTCAAAACTAGATTTATCTACTTTGCAAAATATATTGCACTCGTACGCTAATTTACATTTTTGGTTAGAGGAAATTGACGGAAATGTGATTTATCGCTCTCGATTACAACGTCATGTCGACGTATCGCACTTAGAGGAAAAAGTGCTAGGAAGAGGGCAGTTCTTATTTTTAGGACGCTTTCTAAATAGTAAGTATTTCACGTTAAATCTTAAACGGGACAAAATGATTCTTGAAAAAACATCGTTATTTCAAGAAGGTCATCGACTAGGTTTTATGTTTGAAACCGAAAATGACACAGAAAAGTTAAAGGGAATCCAAGTCGTTTTTCCGGCAGATTCCAAAATTATTTATTACTCCTGTGAAGAAATCAGTTTAAACCGGTACAAGGTTAGTTTAGATTGTCATGAATTGATTAAGGTGCTAGTTGACGAGGGGAGATCTAAAGGGACATTTATCATGCACGGCATAACAGTAAATAACATACCTGTACAGTTGACAGTGCGGCCCCCGAAAATGAAATATTCTGACTCGCAACGTGTGATTCCTTTCGATGGTGTTCCTTATGAATTAGGTATATCTGAAAGAAAACGGCAAGGATTAGTTTTTAGAATTCGAAAAGCAAGAATTGTACGGACCATTCACTTTGTGCATGATAAGAAAAATCATCAAGTTCATCTTAAAGGAGCGTCCTTATTTAGAGGTATTTCTATTGATCCAGAGGCTATGGATGTAAAGCGCTTTTTGATTATTCGTAATCGATTATCCGAAGCTGATATAGAAATTCCATTACCGTATATTCGCGACGATGCATTTTCGTATATTTATCGATTTGATAACAAAAAATATGATTTCGGTGGGTTCGATATTCTTTTTACAATTAATGGTTTTTTCGAAAAACCGGGAATCTATGATTTTTATGTAGGGTATCGTAGTGAAAAATTTTATAGTGAAAGAAAGTTGGGTTTTTCACAATTCATTTATAAAAAAGATCACTATTTGATTGAGAAAACTGAGAGCCTATTTGTTCCTGCAGAAATAAAGGCAGAGTCATTGTTTTCTATCACACCGGGAGGGAATTTGAAGTTTGAAATTTTACACCATCCTAAGTCGATAGAACCTAGCTTATCCTTGGACTTAAACCAGGACATTTGGTTGATTGGGGAACGACCTGATACAGCACAAGATACTGGTTATCACTTCTTTAAATACTGTCGAGAGACATATCCGGACAAACAATTTTTTTACGCAATTGATGGAGAAAGTAAAGATTATGAGAAGGTGAAAGCTCTTGGTAACGTAGTGACTCTAAATTCATCTGATCATATTTATATCGCAAGGCATGTGACACATGTTTTTGGGTCCCATGATTTAGAGTATTTCTTACCTTATAAGCTGTCGCAGATGAAGCGGGTTGATCAAATTAAAAAAATCTTTCTTCAACATGGTGTGATGGGCCGGAAGTCTGCGGAATATCATAAATTTTATTATAATCATCCGTTCGATTTAGTAATCACTTCATCCGATGATGAAAAGAAAATGTTTATTGATCATTTCCGATACAAAGAAAACGAGATAGCTGTAACCGGTTTGTCCAGATTTGATTATTTGTACCGTAATCACAAAAAGGCTTTAATCAAGGATAAAAAAGTAATATTATTAATGCCTACATGGAGAGAATGGCTTCATGACTCGAGAGCGTTTGAAGAGTCAAGGTATTTTAAAGAGTATCTTGAACTGTTACGAAATGAACGTCTAAGCAAATTTCTTGAGGAGACAGATTCGGAACTGTGGTTTTATCCTCACTACCGCATGCAACCTTTTTTGAATTATTTTATGGCAGACGAGACGTCAAGGATTAAAGTTGTTGAACTCGGTTCGAAATCTGTACAAGAATTGCTAATGTCAACCCACTTGCTTATTACAGATTATTCAAGTGTATCGTTTGACTACTCATTTATGAAGAAGCCAGTTATCTTTTTCCATTTTGATTTTAAACGTTTCTTCAGAAAAGGCATTTTAAGACCGATGAAAGAAACTTTCCTAGGAAGCATCGTGGGTGATACGGATTCTTTAATTGAACAAATAATCGAGTATCAAAAGAATGATTATCAGGAGAGTGAGGAGGCTGAAAAAAATCGCCATTTGATTTTAAAATACGTAGATGATCACAATTGCGAACGAATTGTTAAAGCCGTTCGCAAATTAGATCAAGAACATCACTTTATTAACAATGTTCCAAAATCTAAGTTGCAATCTTTGATTCCAATCGGGAAGATTAAAGTGCTTCGATTTATATTTATGCATAGATGGATTTTGAAAGCGGCGGTTCTATTGAAAAGGAATCTGAGGAAATTAGGGATCGTGAAATAACACAGGTATGGATAAAACAAACATCTAAGAAAGGTGTTTGTTTTATTTTTATATGGTTGCAAGATTGAATCGTCTCATCCATGATGGGCCTTCACAATTGCTGAGTTTTCATAACCAATGGCGTAAAACGTTTAATGGTAGAGATGAGGTTCTGAATATTTCTGATATCAAAGAAGAGCGGTATAATCAAAGAACCATGAGCTTTTGGTATTATAAGATTAATGTAGAGGTGGAAACGGTAATGAAATTGAAAATAAGACGTCTTATTTTTCGATGTGTCGAGTATGGCTATCGATTTATGATGATAATTAGTCAACGTATTCTGCCAAAACAAGACATTGTTATGTTTGAGAGTTTTCTTGGCAAACAATATAGTGACAGTCCAAAAGCTATATACGAGGAGTGGAAAAGCCGGAAAGAGTCAAGAGAACGCTTAATCTGGAGTGTGGACCGTCGATGCACAGAGGAAATCCCTTCTAATGTGGAATACGTCGTACGACTTTCGCTTAAGTGGGTCTACTTCATGAGTGTATCGAAAATATGGATTAGCAATAGTCGTTTACCCAATTGGTTGCCAAAGGATAAGAGGACGATTTATCTACAAACGTGGCACGGTACCCCGTTAAAAAAACTAGCACTCGATATGAATGCCGTTCATATGCCAGGTACGAACACTGACCAGTACAAGGCCTCATTTAAGCGTGAATCAAGTAAATGGGACTATTTGATTTCTCCAAACCGGTATTCATCTGAAATATTTAGAAGTGCATTTGCCTTTGATAAAACGATGTTAGAGGTAGGCTATCCAAGAAATGATTTATTTTATAATCAGAAAAAATTGCAAAAAGTGATTGTTCGAGTGAAAAATGAACTCAATCTTCCAAAAGAAAAAAAAGTCATCTTGTACGCTCCGACTTGGCGTGACCAACAAAATGAGGGAAGAGGACAATATCGTTTATCTCTTCCGCTAGATTTCGAAAAATTTGTTTCCAAGTTCGGTGATGACTATGTGCTGCTCGTACGATTCCATTACCTTGTATCGGAGAATCTAGATTTGAGCAACGTTTCTCCCCATGTGTTGGATGTGTCCAGTTATCCCGATATTGCAGAACTTTATACAATTAGCGATGTACTCATCACAGACTATTCATCCGTCATGTTTGATTTTGCGCATCTGAAGCGGCCGATGCTGTTCTACGTGTATGACTTAGAGGAATATCGTGACGACATTCGTGGTTTCTACATGAACTTCACCGAAGAAGCACCAGGTCCTTTGATGCGAACTGAAGAAGAGTTGTATCAAACGTTGGAAGCGATAGAGTCTGTTAAAGCGAAGTATCAAAACAAGTTAGAAAAGTTCAATCAACGATTCTGTGAATACGATAATGGGAATGCTGCGGCAAGTGTAGTGGAGATTTTAGCAGCAGACCTTAGGGAGTAAAAAAATGAAAGACTATGTCATTATCTTCTACTTGCTTGTTCTCCGGATGTTTTACTCGATTTATTCTATCTCGCCAATCAAATCGCAAACGACCTGCATCGTGACATATGGCGATAACGTTTGGCCAATTGCACATGAGTTAGCCAACGAGGGGCAACGCGTATATATCTTTTTTGATCAGCGAAAGGCGATGCTGAAAGAAGCACCAAGCCATCGAAACATCATCTATCGACCATTGAACATATGGAATCGATTGGTTCATCTTCCCTACCTCATGGCGACCTCTTCACATGGGATGATGGATAACTATATCGTCGAGTTGGCGGCATTCCCGATTCGAACTGGCACGCAACGATTTCAAGTATGGCACGCTGCAGGGGCGCTGAAGTCTTTCGGACTACAGGCGACGCAAAATAAAGAGCGAGGAGCGCGGGCGAACAAACGCTTTCGAAACGTGTATCAACAGTACGGCCACTTTGTAGTGCCTGGAATGAAGTGTGCGAAGCAATTTTCGAAAGCACATGCCTTACCGCTTGATTGTTTTGTCCCATTAGGTATGCCAAGGACTGATTATTGGTACCACTTGCAACCTATGAAAAAAGACCGTCTCGTCATCTATGCACCGACGTACCGTGAGAATACCGATTTCGAGATCATCTCGTATATTCAGACCATGCATGAGGAACTGACGAAAAGAGGATTTCAGTTCATGGTAAAACTTCATCCAGCGGTGAAGTTGACTGCTAATTGTGAAGGGGTGCGCTTCATTGAGTCGGACGAGTCGATTATGCCATATTTGATTAGGGCGGAATGGGTCATCACCGATTATTCTTCTATCCCGTTTGAAGCCTGTTTATTCCGCACGAAAATAGCGTTATTTGTCCCGGATTTTGAAGCATATTCGATTGTGCCTGGAGTGGTAAACGATTACGCGACGCTCGTTGATGCCCCGATTGTAAAGTCCGTGGATGTATTGGTCGATTGTATTGAACATAATATCCATGGCAATTTAAGTTGGGCCTCGGAGTGGTACGATGACGCCCCCGGTTTTGCGACTTCACGAATTATCGAATATTTTTATCGCTGAGATGGATACCTGAATTATATGAACACCAGACTGGTTTTGAGAGCTATGTCTGGTGTTTTTTTGCACCCTATAAAGAATGATGCAGATTTATCATTAAATTCAAAAAAAAATTTACAAAAAAAGATTGTTTCTACGTCTATTGTCCTATATTTTAAAGAAGAGAGATTTTTTAGGTAACGCTCTCGACCACAAGTCGTCATGTCGTTGCATTAGGGGAAAATCGAAAGGGGAAAATTAAATGTTTTCATCTAAGTCGGAACGTTTATTCACGGGAATGATTGCTGCGGCATTGGCCGTATCAACGGTTGTACCGGCAGTTTCAGTTGAAGCAAAACAAAGTTCTAAGGCTACATACGAAGCGAAGAAAACGGAGTCGATTGAGATTTTGTTGCCGGACACACCTCTTGTCTTCAAGCAAGGAGAAAAGATTACAGGGAGAGATCGTATTTTCAATGTGAGAATCGGTGATCAAGTGAGAAAACAGCCTGTGAAGTTGTCAAATTTGTCGACTTCGACGATTGGTGAATATACGGTGAAAGCGACGTACACCCATAAGGGAGAGCGTGTGACGGTTGATGTTCCCTATAAAGTGGAAGGTTTCAAATTAGCTGTCATGCACACGAATGACACGCACGCCTCACTTGATAGCTCACCGAAACGAGCTACGGCAATCAATCAACTTAGACAAGAGAATGTAGATCGCTTGTTAATCGACGCGGGAGACGTCTTCTCGGGATCGCTTTACTTCAATGAGTTTAAGGGACAAGCAGATTTGGCGCTAATGAACTACATGGACTATGACTTGATGGTTCCGGGGAACCACGAGTTTGACCTCGGTACCGAGGCGGGTCATCAAGAATTTGCAGCTTTCGTCGAAAATGCAGAATTCCCGTTTGTCAGCTCGAACGTCGACTACAGCGCTGATCAATATTTGAACGGGCTCTACTCAAACAAAATTGAGCGTAAGCCATACGATGGCAAATTGTACGAAGGTGTCATCAAAGTCGTTGACGGTAAGAAGGTCGGATTCTTTGGACTGACGACGGAAGACACGGCGAACATCGCTAGTCCAGGGCCGATCAAATTCCAAGACTATATTGACGAAGCCGAGAAGGCAGTCAAAGCATTCAAGCAGCGTGGTGTTGATCAAATCGTTGCGGTCTCACACTTAGGGTTCGATGACAATCCGGCTATCGACAACGACTTGGAACTAGCTAAACGCGTAGAGGGAATCGACGTCATTATCGGTGGTCATTCCCACTCTCGTTTAGATGCACCTGTGGTCGTGGTTGATGGAGACGAACCGACAGTCATCGTACAAGCTTATCAATATGGTGAATTCCTTGGCACATTGGATGTCGAGTTTGACCAGACGGGTAAAGTCATTGCGCACCAAGGCAAATTGATTGATATAAAAGGCTATGCCGCTGATCCGACAGCGGTTAGTTTACTTGCCCCATTTGCAAGCGAGATTGAAAGTATCCGTAACGCTGAGATCGGTGCAACGACGACTGCAGCGTTTGACAACCCGCGCGACGCTGGGGATGTCACGAAACCGAGCGTTCGTAAAAATGAGACGGCGTTAGGAAACTTGATTACGGACGGTATGTTGGATCGTGCAAAACAAGTAGACGGCGAAGTTGTTGCAGCGATTCAAAACGCTGGTGGTATCCGTGCGTCAATCAATGCAGGTCCAGTGACGACAGGTGAAGTATTGACAACGCTTCCGTTCGGAAACACGTTAGCGGTCATGACGTTGCAAGGAAGCGAGCTGTTATCGGCCCTTGAGCGTAGTGTCAGCGTCTACCCGATCGAGAGTGGCGGTTTCTTGCATATGTCAGGTATGAAAATCGAGTTCGATAGTTCTAAAGCGGCAAATAACCGAATTGTGAAGGCGCAAGTGCTTCGCAACGGACAATATGTGGATGTCGTACCGAGTGAGAACTATAAGATTGCGACAAACTTCTTTGCGGCTAAGGGTGGAGACAACTACCTTGAGTTCAAAAAAGCATACGAAGAAGGTCGTGTGAACGACTTGGGGATTATTGACTGGGAAATTATGCGGGACTATCTTGTTAAACTCAAAACAGTTACACCGACTGTTGAGGGACGAGTAGTTGACATCAAGCAATAAACTAGAAATAAAATGATCATAGGATGAACATGGGACCTGACTAGGGAAAGCATAGTTGGGTCCCGTGTTTGTGTTTAAGCATAAAGGAGTCAACGATGAAACGAACTGCAGACGGCACATATCGTTACGTCCTTGTCCTCGGCGCTAAAGTGGTCCATCCCGTGTTTTAGTGAACCGGATTGAAGCGGTGGCCGCATATGCGCTCAGGTATCCTCACGCTGAGATGATCGCAACCTGCGGACAAGGGCCCGATGAAGGAATGGCAGAGGCGGATATCATTGCCCGGGAATTGATGGCCCTCGGTGTTGAAGAGAGACGCATTCATATCGAGGCCGATTCGACGTCGACGGTTGAAAACTTTCAACTTAGCCGTCCGATTTGGGACGGGGAGCCTTGTCTGACCATTGCCACGAACGACTTTCACGCCGTGCTCGTCAGCAGACTCTATTTTGGACTCGCGACCGATGCGCTCTAAGAACTATTGATCCCGGCCAATGATGAGCTCCTCTCCTCTATCTCAGGAAATTCGAGGACATAGCTTACTTCAATACAGGAGCTCGAGGGCTATATCGATTACTATAATCATCACCGCATCAAGAAACGACTAAAAAATCTGAGCCCGGTGGAATACCAGACCCAGATTCTCGAGGTCACCTGACAGCTCGTTTAGTATCTAACTTTTTTGGTTCAGTTCAAATGGGGCACTTTTTTCAAGTGTCCATCATTTGGGGTTCAGTTCATTGATCGAAACGGTACACCTTTTTGTAACTTACGCACTGTGCGGCGTAAGGCGAGACGGTCCGAGCGAAGATAAGTAGCGAATTGCTGCCCGCAAACAAGTCAACTGTTCATCGTACGTTTGGTTCACCTGGTGACAGGAAGGAGGGAGCGTGAGCGAATCGAACTGACCCGTGTGCTGTAAACAATCATGATTTTCCCACAATTTTGTAGGGTAAATCACGAATTTGTAAAGTGAATCATCAATCCCGACCACTTCAATCTCAGCAAACAGCTGAGTGTCTCGTTTATACAAAAAGCGAGTCGATCCAAATCGTTTATGCCCCATGATAATATCCCATATCCTTCCTTAATAAACCTTATTATTTTCAGTATAGACGATGAATTGGATTTTTAAAAACTTCAATTTTCAAATAACGGTAATGGTTTTTTACATATTTTAGTAAGGTAGCTCGACCTATTATGTTTGAAACGAAGCATCTGTCTCGTGCTCAGTAGGATGATACAATAAGAAAAGAGAGGCAGGTGACCCCTATGCGACGACATCAAGCGGACGGTACGTACCGGTACGTCCTCATCTTAGGGGCGAAAGTGAACGGGACGGCACCGTCACGGGCGCTCCGAAACCGAATCGACGTGGCGGCTACATATGCGCGACAGCATCCGCACGTCATCCTAATCGCCTCCGGCGGGCAAGGTCCGGACGAAGGGATGGCCGAGGGGCGCGTCATTGCCCGGGAATTGATCGACCGTGGCGTCGACCCGGGACGCATTCACGTCGAAGCCGACTCGACATCGACGTACG
Source organism: Exiguobacterium sp. SH3S3 (assembly GCF_004337115.1). NCBI lineage: Bacteria > Bacillati > Bacillota > Bacilli > Caryophanales > Exiguobacterium > Exiguobacterium sp. SH3S3. The sequence continues at coordinate 85,183 of NZ_SJUU01000005.1, read as the reverse complement.
AGAACTTTTTATTCAGCCGCGACGTGTGGGCAGGCGAGACGGGATTGACGGTCGTGACGAACGACTTCCATGTGCGCCGGACCCGGCTCGTCGGGCGGCTCTACTTCGGGCTTGAGACGGACGCGCTCTATGCCCCGACGCCGGCTGCGGCGAAAGCGAAGTATGTCATCCGCGAACAGCTCGCCTATATCAAGCTATTGATCAACTATATGCGCTGGAAGTGGCGCCCATGAAAACAAGGACTTAGCGGTTGCTAAGTCCTTGTTCGTCGTGACAGCCGATCTCTTCGGACAACAACTTTCCGAACGCCTCGGCGCCATCGATGTTCAAATGGACACCGTCACTCTCAAAGTAGTCGGCTTTATCGGCGGACGCTTCATGCCAGTCAATGAGCGTGACGAAATCGTGCCGCTCGCTCGCGCGCTTGAGCAACTCGTTCACTTCACGTTCCCACGGGCGTGGGACATGCGTATTGATGACGTACACGTGATCGGCTGATTCAAACATACCGATCAACGTGTCGAGCTGTTCCATCTTGAAAGCTCCGTTCGTCCCGAGATGGAGGAAGACGACGTGGCCGGGGGCATCAAATTCACGATAGCCCGCGGCGACGTCTTGCGCGTCACGGACTTGGCGGCCGACTTCGGCGTCGATTGTCATGTTCGGGAACGCGGTACCGAGATACTCGTTCAAGCCGAGCAAGACCGAGTCGCCGATGGCAAGGGCGGGCGGACACGATTCGACCGGCCGTTCGGTCGTCGTTTCTTTTGGCTTCGGCTTAGGTGCTTTGACGACCGGGAGCTCGTGTTGCCGGTCCGAGTTATCCGTGAACGCGAGGATCGTCAAATTCCCGACGAGGACGAACGACAAGACCGTCGCGGTTGTGATCGCGAACAGTCGAGCCGGTTTGATGTTGCGAGTCGGGATCAGGTTGCGGATGACATGGCGGAACCCGTTGCGGCGAATCGGTGTCTCGACGTAGCGGTAAGACGCTTCAGCGATGAGCAGCGTGATCATAACTTGACCGAGTGCGAGAAGGGGATTGAACGAACCGATCCGCTCAAGCGGGGTCGTCAAGATGATGACCGGATAGTGCCATAAGTAGATGCCGTACGTCCGTGTCCCGATCAACCGAAGCCAAGCGCTTCCAAACAGACGGGACCAGAGCGTCGACGGATGGGCCGTCGCGGCGATCAACACACCTGACGCCACGGCGACGAGCAAGAAACCTCCATAATACAGGAACGCATCATAGGCGTTCGCTGTCATCATGACCGTGACGAGCGTTATGAGCGCTCCGGCACCACCGCCGTTCAAAATACGAAGACCGAGCGCTGGCATCTCGCGCTTGAACGCATCCGGACGCCAACCGAACGCGAGCAACGCCCCGATGAGGAGCGCGAACAGGCGCGTGTCGGTGCCGTAATAGACACGGCTCGGATCGGTCCCGGGTGTGAAGCTGATTGCCATCCAAACGGTGGAGGCGAGTAAGACGATGCCGGTGAGCTGGAGGAAGCGTTTCTTCATGGTCAGCCCAAAGATCAACAGCAGCGGCCAGACCAAATAGAACTGCTCCTCGATCGAGAGCGACCACAGGTTTTGGAGCGGTGACGGCTTGCCGAAACTCTCGAAGTACGAGACGTCGTGGAAGATATACCACCAGTTGTTCACGTAGGCGAGCGCGGCGAGCGTATCTTGGCGCACCGTATCAAGCAGTCCGCGCTCGAACAACGTGACGTACGCCATGATGACCGATAGCATGAAGACGAGCGCCGGCAACAGGCGCCGGAACCGGGCGATATAGAATCGTTTCAAATTGATCTGTCCGTGTTTAGCTTGCTCCCGAAGCAAGATGCCGGTGATCAAATAACCGGACAGGACGAAGAATAAGTCGACGCCGAGAAAGCCGCCGGGTATGTATGGTGCGTTCAAATGAAAGAGTATGACTGCAAAAACGGCGAACGTGCGCAGGCCGTCGAGACCTGGCATATACGTTGCTTTATGGTGTAAGGGCTGCATGACCCCACTTCCTTTCTCAAGTCCAAGCGGAACGTTTCCCTCTTTTGTAAAGGGATCCATACTCCAGTATAGCGAGCGCTAGACTTGAAAAAGTTTCAAATGATTAACATTTTAGCTTACGAAGTGGAGGATAACAGGGAACAAAAAAGGGACACGAAGTCCCTAGTCACGTTACAACATTCCGATAATCGTCCCACCGACGACGCCAGCGATGACGAGTGCCCAAGGCGGCAGTTTCCAATAGGCGATCATGACGAACAAGAGGGCGGCGAAGACGAAGTCGACGGCGCCATTCACCGTGCTCGTGAAGATCGGCTGATAGAATGCGGCGATCAAAATCCCGACGACGGCCGCATTGACACCAATCAACGCACCGGCCACTTTCGGGTTGCGCCGGAGTGCGTCCCAAAACGGTAACGCCCCGAGGATGAGCAGGAACGCCGGCAAGAAGATGGCGAACGTCGCGAGCAGTCCGCCCGGGACACCGTTGATGACGGTCCCGAGGTACGACGCGAACGTGAACAGCGGACCCGGTACGGCTTGGGCCGCCCCGTAGCCGGCGAGGAACGCCTCTTCGCTCAAGAATCCGGCCGGGACGAGCTCGCGCTCGAGGAGCGGCAAGACGACGTGACCACCGCCGAAGACGAGGGCACCAGACCGGTAAAAGCTGTCGAACAAGGCGAGCGACTGGCTTTCAATCGTCTCACGCAAGAGCGGCAAGATGACGAGTAAGGCTCCGAATAGACCGAGCAGCGTCGCCCCGAGCCGTTTCGAGAGCGGGAACGAGGCCGACTTGACGTCGAGATGTTGCGGTTTGAACAACAAGAATCCGGCGAGCGCGGCCAAGCCGATGACGAGCACTTGGCTATACGTCGTCTGCCAGAGGAGCACACCGGCGAGCGCGAAGAAGGCGATCGTCCGCGTCTTTGCGTCCGGCGTCAGCTTGCCGGCCATCCCGAGAATGGCGTGGGCGACGATGGCGACGGCGACGATTTTTAAGCCATACAGCCAGCCCGCGTCGGAGACGTCGAGTCCTGAGACCAAAAGGGCGAACAAGATGAGGGCGATGACGGACGGTGCCGTGAACCCGATGAACGAGGTTATGCCGCCGAGGATACCGCCACGGACGATGCCGATGCCGATCCCGACTTGACTGCTCGCAGGGCCAGGTAAGAACTGACAGAGGGCGACGAGGTCGGCATACGTTCGCTCGTCCATCCATTTCCGGCGCCTTACGTATTCCTCATGGAAGTAGCCGAGGTGGGCGACCGGTCCGCCGAACGACGTCAAGCCGAGCCGGGTCGATACGAATAAAATCTCCAGTAACGTCTTGAACGTCACACGTTGATTGGCCATTGGTTTCACTCCTTGATCTCTTTGAATAGTTCGTGCGCTTTTTGCCGGGCTTCGGCCAAGACGACGAGCCCTTTTTCGGTCGTCGTATAGTTCTTGCGGATATGACCGTCGACCAACTCGTTCGTCCGAGTGAGCAGGCCGTCTTGTTCCATGCCGTGCAGGATCGGATAGAGCGTCCCGGCACTGATCGAGTAACCGTGCTCGCGCAGCTCTTCGACCATCCACGCCCCATAAACCGGGTGTTCGGACGCATGGTGCAAGATATGGATATGAATAAAACCAAGAAACAGCTTACGAAGGACGCGGTCTTCCACTTGCTTCATCTCCTTGAAATCGGTTTTCGATATCGGTTTTCGTAATCATATTAACAACGGGGAGCGAACCGTGCAACCCGTGAGGCGGCATTTACAAAAACTTAACCTTTGCACATCGGTAGGAATCGATTCGGAAAATATAGGGAATTTATCGAAAATGAGGTAAACTAAAATGTAGAAAACAGCGTAGGAGGAAATGACGTGACAGAACGAGACAGCACCCCATACAGATCCTTGTTGCGCCATATGCCCCAAGGCTACGTCGAATTCAAAGTCATCTTCGACGGTGCCGGGGAGCCGGTCGATTATGAGTTTGTCGAAGTGAACGAAGCGTTCGAAAAAATGATGAAGGCGAAGCGCAAACAGTTTCTCGGCGGACGCATCACCGAGCAGTTGAAAGACTTCGAATACAGCGAGCGCGAATGGATCGTTCAAGTCGCGCGGGCGGTGAACAACGGCGAGACGATTAAGTTCGAACATTTCTCGCGCCGGAACAAAGCGTGGTATGAACTGTCCGTCTTCAGCGAACGACCAGGTTACGTCTCGACCTTGTTCCATGACATCACCCCGCACGTCCAAGAGAACAACGCCTTGAAACAACTCGTCAACGTGTCGCATCGCTTCGTCGCCACGGGCCGGGAACTGTTGATGAACCAACATTTCCTCGACCAGATCCGGGACTTCACCGGTGCGAAAGCGGTGACGCTCAACTTGATGAATGACGATGGACAAACGTACTCGACGGTCGCGATCTCTGGGATTGACGAGCTGCTCGAACGCAGCTTGGATGTCCTCGGCTTCCACCCGGTCGGCAAGAAATGGCCGATGAGCCGGAAACGCATCGAGCTGTTGGAGTTACCGAGTCCGATCATCTTGGACGAAATCGAACCACTCATGGACGGGGTATTGCCGAAGCGGCTCGTCAAAAACATTTTACGCATCTTCGACCTCGGGCAAGTCATCTTGTTCAAGATTGAAAAAGACGGCGTCTTTTACGGTGACTTGACGATCGTCATGCAAGGGAAGAAGCGGGCCGACCGTCTCGGTCTCGTCGAGCTGTACATCGTTCATATCCTCGAACAGATGACGAAAGTCGACCGTCAAGTCGGCGAGGCGAAAGATTCGATGTTTGAAGGGTTCGCCACCGTCGATCTCGAGTGCATCATGTCACTCGCGACGCGAGACGTACTGCATTTGAACAAAGCGTGGGAGCGTGTGCTTGGCTTCTCGATCGAGTCACTCGAGAACATGGACTTCATCGGGCTCATCCATCCTGACGATCAGGCGAAGACGAAAGCGTCCTTTAGTGAGCTCGATACGGCGCGTGAACTGTTTCGGTTCGTCAACCGTTACCGGACGATCGATGGGGATTACCGCTCGATCGAATGGCATTGCAAAGTCCAAGGCAACTACATCTACGCCGTCGCCAAGGACGTGACCGAACGCGTCCAGCTCGAAGAAGAACTCGCCGAGCGCGACCGTCTGCTGACGAAGTTGTCCGACCAAGTCCCGGGCGCCATCTATCAGTTCGAGCTCCGGCCGGACGGGTCGTTCCATTTCCCATTTATTAGCCATGGCTTTGAAGTGTTGACCGGGATCCCGGTCGATGAAGTGAAACGAGACGCGGATCTCGTGTTCAAAAAGATGCACACAGACGATTATCCGCAAGTGATGGCGAACATTGAAGAGTCCTATCGCAATTTAACGATATGGGATGCCGAATTCCGCTTTCATCGACCGGACGGGCGGACGACGTGGATCCTCGGCTCGTCTCGCCCTGAGAAGCTCGCCGAGGGGCACGTGCTCTGGCACGGCTACATCGGGGACGTGACCGAGAAGAAGACGTACGAGATGGAAATCGAGTATTTGAGCTATCACGACCAGTTGACCGGGGTGAAGAACCGCCGCTACTTCGACGAGGCACTCGTCACGTTCGACGAGCCGGGCTATTACCCGCTCGCCCTCATCGTCGTCGACATCAACGGCCTAAAACTGACGAACGACGCGTTCGGCCACTTGGTCGGAGACCGGCTCTTGATCGAAGCGGCGAATATTTTGAAGCGTGAAATCAGCGGTGTCGACACGGTCGCCCGGATCGGCGGTGACGAATTCGTGATCATCTTGCCGAATACGCCGTTGTCTGATGCGCAGCAGTTGTCCAATCGATTGAGCCGTTTATTCCTTGAAAGATCGATTGAAGGGTTGCCGATCTCGGCATCGTTCGGAGAAGCGGTCAAAACTGACGGTGCACTGTCGATCATGGACGCGTTCAATTTGGCTGAAGATCAGATGTACCATCATAAAGTTTCCGAGAAGCAGAGTCGCCGCCACTCGTCGATTCAATTGATCATGCGGACGCTGTATGAGAAAATCCCGCGTGAAGAGGCGCACTCGCTGCGCGTCGCCGAGCTATCAGGTCAGCTTGGCGAGGCGATGGACTTGACGAGCAGTGACGTGAACGAGTTGAAGACGGCCGCCATCCTGCATGATATCGGCAAGGTCGCGATCAGTAATGAGATTCTCGACAAATCGGGTGCTTTGACCGAAGCCGAGTGGCGCGAGATCAAACGTCATCCCGAGGTGAGCTACAATATTTTGAGCACTGTCCCTGAGTACGGGACGCTGTCAGAGATCGTGCTGTCGCACCATGAGCGTTGGGACGGGAACGGTTATCCGAACGGCATAAGCGGGTTTGATATTCCGCTCGCCTCCCGGATCATCGCGCTCGCAGACACGTTCGACGTCATGGTGACGGGCCGACCGTATCGCCGAGCGAAGACGCTTGACGAGGCGCTCGCCGTCATCGAACAAGAGGCAGGTCGCCAGTTCGACCCTGTACTCGTCGAGGTGTTCTTCCAAAAGATTGTTCCGACGTTACAACGCTAGAAGGCGAGACACTCTGATGAGTGTCTCGCCTTTTTTGTGTCATGTGAGCGGCCGTTTTTTCAACGCGAAGACGGTCGCCGCGAACACGGCGAGCGCCATACCGACCATGACGAGGACAGACAGCGTCGGGAACCGATCGTCATACATGTCGGCGACCCCGCTGTTGAACCAATAGGTCGGCAAGAAGCGTCCGACGAGCTGGAGCGATTCCGGGAGCCACGTCAGGCTGATAAAAGCGCCCCCGGTGATGGCGGCGGCCATCGTGACCGACGTCTGCCAAATGTTCGCCTTGTCCCGATTCGTCGCGAGGACCGCGATGAGTGAACCGATCGCGAGACAGACGAACAAGTAGACGGTGAACAATAGCGTGAGCACGGGGAGATGAGCGATGATGTCCTGCCGATAGAGGACGGCGCTAAAGGCGATCAGCATGAGCACGTAGATGAGTCCGACGGCACAAAATGATAAAAACAGCGACCCGACGTAGCGGCGCGGCGTGACCGGTGCCGCGAACAAGCGCGAGTAGATCAATTCATCCCGGTCGTCGGCGACAAAAAGCGGAATGAATTGGAGGAACGCCGACATCATGACGAACGACAACAGCCCGAGGAACGCCTGTGTCCGCGCGGTCGTGCCGACGCTCTCTTGGAACGGCTCGCTCGAGAGCGTGTAACCGTTCATTGTCTCCGCTTCCGCCAACTCGAGGAATCGCCCTTCGTCAAACTCACTCGCGACGAGCAGTTGCCGCTCGCGGGAAAGATGGGAGTTGAGCGCCTGTTCGATCAAGGCGGCGTCACTCCCTTCGGTCGCGCTGAACGAGAGCCGCGGGATGTCGCCGGCGAACAAGTCTTCCGTAAAACCGTCCGGGATCGTTAAGACGATATCTTGTCCTTCGAGTAGCGCCTCGTCGGCCTCGTCCGTCTCAAGCGGTGTCACCGAACCGAACCGGCCCGCCTCTTCGATGACCCGGCCCGACAACGAGCCGCCGTCACGGTCGAGAATACCGATCGAGACGTTCAAAGCAGACGTCGAATTGAGGAACGACAGGACGAGGGCGAATCCGAAGACGGAAACGAACGTGAACACCCATAACCCTTTTCTTCGGAGCATCCGTTTGGCGACGTGCCTAAACAAGACCACGGCGGCTCACTCCTTTCCATAACAGCAGGCTGATCACGGTGAAGACGGCGACGTGCAGGGCGAGCCAACCGAGACCTTGCCAAAACAAGGTGACGTCCCCGCCCCGGAGCAGCACTTGGAGGATGCCATCGCGCATAAAGATCGGCATGAACACGTATTTCGCCCACGGTGCGACGCTCAGCGTCACTTGGTCGAATCCAGGCACGTAGCCCCCGGAGAGGATCATGATTATAGCGACGCTACCGTTGACGATCGCGTCTTTCGTGCCGCGCGTGACGCGGGGCAGACTGGCGATTATAAATCCGAACGTGGTGCCGTAAAGGGCGAGTGCGACCCAGGCGAGAAACAACAGTCCGAAGTGGACGTAGTCGAGCGAGAAGCTTCGGTAGACGAAGTGACTGAACCAAAAGACGAGCACGAGCTGTAGGAAGATGAGCACGTAACGGCTGACCGTGCGGGCGAGCCGGTAGTCGATTGTCTTGACCGGAGCGGCCTGGATCCGGAGATAGCTGCCTTTCATCGGCTGTTCCTCACTGAGCATGCCCGTGATATAGAAGGCGCCGAACAAGGCGGTCATGATCGAAATCGTGACCGTGAAGTATTCGAGCGAGGTCGGGGTGCGGCCCGACAAGTCGACGCTCTCGCTGTCGATGAACGTCTCCGGCTCGAACGGGACGGCGACGCCTGACTCGGCGAGCATGATCTGTTGATTGGCGACGTCGGTATATTGCCGGATGACCGCCTCGAGCACATCGAACTCGATCGTCGTCGGTTCTTCATACAAGAGACGCACGTTTGACCCGTCGAGGTGCAAGATGACGTCGGCATCGCCGTCGTTGACGCCACGTTCGGCAGCGGCGACGCTGTCGTACGGGACGAGGTTGACGAACGCCTTGATGTCATCGTCGGCGAGGAACGTCTCGAGCGGGACGCGATAGTCGTCGGTCGACTGCTCGACATAAGCGACGTCTGTGACCGGGAGTGAGAAGTCGTTACTGAAAATGGCAGACAGCATCGTGCCGAGCCCGAAAATGAGGATGATCGGGAAAAGCAACATCCAAAACAAGGTCGAGCGGTCGCGCAGTTGTTGTTTGACATCGTATTTGATGAACGTCCACGTCTTCATGACCGTCACTCCCTTAGCGTCTTGCCGGTCAAGGCCAGGAAGACGGTATTCAAGGACGGGCGGTCGACAGTGATCGACGTGAACCGGACCTTCGCGTCGTGGAGCACGTCGAGGAGCGGGGCGAGCGGCGTGTCTTTCTCGAGCGACACCTCGATGTACGGCTCATGATATTCGACTTTCTTTACTTGACTGAGTGCGCCGAGCCGTTCGATGAGCCCTGGCGTCAAGGCATCAACTTTGATGCGGGCCGTCTCGAGCGTCATGACTTGGTCTTTCAACTCGTCTTGCGTCCCTTCGGCGATGATCTTCCCTTCGTCGACGATGGCGACGCGGTCGCACAGCATCTCGACTTCCTCCATGTAATGGGACGTATAGATGATCGTCGCCCCACGCCGGTTCAACTCACGGATGTTCTCGAGGATCGTGTTCCGCGACTGCGGGTCGATGGCGACGGTCGGTTCGTCCATAAAGATGAGCTCCGGTTCATGGACGATGCCGCAGGCGATATTTAAACGACGCAGCAGCCCTCCGGACAGTTCCGGCGGACGTTTCTTTTGGTGAGCGGTCAGCTCGACGAAGTCGAGGGCGGCCTCGGTCTTTTGTTTCGCCTCGGCCGGCTTGAAGCCATAAAGTTCGGCGAAAAATTGGATGTTCTCGAACACGGTCAGCTGGTCATAGACGGAAACGTGCTGCGGGACGATGCCGACGCGTTGCTTGATCGCCTGTTCGTCTTTCGGCATGACGCGGTCAAAGATACGGATCGTACCACTGTCGGCAGGATATAGGTTGAGCATGACGGAGATGGCGGTCGTCTTGCCGGCCCCGTTCGGACCGAGCAGACCGAACAGTTCGCCTGCTTCGACGTGGAGCGAGAAGTCGTTCAAGGCGATCGTCTCCCCGAAACGCTTCGTGACATGGTCGAGTGCGATGATGGACACGTGGACGCAACCCCTTTCAGATGGGCGGACAGAAAAAGAGCATACAGAGATTTGTTCCCGTTTGCAGGGATTTTGAACGTGTTGGCGAATCAATTTGTTATAGTCCGATTATTCAGACAATTACAAAAAGAGGGAAGTAGGGATTGAGTATGAAAGGGTGGCAGTTCAACAAAGGAGAAGCGGGTGAAAAATTTCCTGACGAGATGGCGTGGGCGTTATTTTGCACGGTCGAGCCGAAGCGGATGGATGCGACGCTCCCGTTTTATTATGACGAGTCAGTGTTCCGCTTCACGAACGGGAAAGAGTCGTTCTATTTTAAAGTCTCCCCGAGCTACCACGAGTTTGAGGTGAACGTCAAAGGCGAGACGGGCGAACTGCTCTACTATCAACTGCTCCGCACCGTCAGCAAAGTTGAAGTGCTCGAAGACCGGCGCGACCATGGGGAGCTTTTAATCGTCATGACCGAGGACCGGACCCGGACCGTGACGACGATCGAGCTGACCGTCCGGCCGCGGTTTCGTGTGCTCGTCAAAGAGCACTATGTTTGAGTTTTCTTCAGAGTGGTACATTGTTTAGACACGATACCACGAGGAGGAGATCCATATGAAAGACGGACTAAACAAAAAAGTCGACGGGTTCATCGATAAAGCGGCCGGAAAAGCGAAAGAAGCAGTCGGCAAATCGTCGGACAATCAGTCGCTCAAACGTGAAGGTCAAAAGGATCAAGTCAAAGGTACGGCAAAAGAGAAGACGGGCCAAGCCCAGCAAGATCTCGAAAGCCTGAAAGACGAGCGCCGCTAATCAAAATGGAGGACCGCCATGGGGCGATCCTCCATTTTTCATTTCGTCAAAAACACTTGGACATGAATCGTCGAGCCTTGGGCGTTTTTCGCTGTGCCGACCCCGAGATGCGTGAAGCGGCCGTTCAAGATGTTGGCGCGGTGCCCGCTCGAGTTCATCCAAGCGTCGACCGCTTGGCCAGGGTCGCTCGACCCCATATAAATATTCTCGCCCCAGCCACGATAGCTGACGTTGTAGGCGTCGAGCGTGTCACCCGGGCTGCCGTTCTCACGGAGTTGGTGCGAGAATTGACCGGTCCGTGCCATCTCATCGGCCCGGACTTGGGCGACGCGGTTCGCTTCGCTCGAGGCGGCGAGTGTTGTCAGGCCAGCCGCTTGGCGCTCTTTGTTCGTCTCGCTCAAGACGCCGCTCGCAGGAGCGGTGAACGTGACGTGTTTCGCCATGATGTAACCGGTCTTCGTCCCACTCGTCGCCTTGTACCAACGTGTCGAGCCGGTATAACGGTACGAGCTCGTCTCGAGCTTTACACCTTGGCGGAGGAAAGCGACGTTCGAAGACGTCGTGAGCGGCCGTGATTTCAAATAGACGCTCGACGGGGCGACGTAAGCCGTTTTCTTGAACGCGACTTCCGCCGTCGATAGTTTGACGTAAGCGGCCGGGACGTAGGCGACCCCAGCCCCCCATTTAATCTTATACCACTTTGATCCGCCGACGGTGAACGACGTCCGGATGGTCATCGTGCCGTAACGCTTGATCGAGCCGAGTCGTGCTGCTGAAAGCGACGGGGTTTTGCGGACCGGGAGCTGGCTGATGCCCGTGACCGAACCTTTCGTGTTGATTGCTGTTTCTGTATACGCCGCTTGGACGGTGGCCTGTTCGAGCGGGAGTGAAGCCGTCGACGGGGTGAACGTGAGCGCCACGGCGAGTGCGCTTGATACGAGGATGGTAGTTGGTTTTTTCAAGAGGGAAGTCTCCTTTTCCGATAATATAACCATATAATATATTGAATAGGGCAATAGTGGGTATTACCATTGGATTACAAATAAGGGCAGACTCAAAAGAGCCTGCCTTCGTTTCATTTATACAGAAGATAATCTTTGCGGATCGGCAAGATCGCGTCGGTTTTGTCCATGATCGATTCGAGCGAGGCACCGTCGGAAATCAAAGACACACGCATCGATGAAAGACCTATCTATCAAAATTGAATAATCAGGACGTTCGACTCAAAAATAATAAACGCTTGGATGCGATAACCAACGCCAGTCCGATCAAGACAATGCTAGTGACGAGCGGCCACGTGACACTGACGTCTTCGATTAACGCTTGACCCGACAATCCGCCAAGGTTCCAAGGCAACCAGTCCCAATCGACCCAACTGAGCAGGAGCGATAAGACGAAGTGGACACCGAGTGTGATGACGAGGGCGACGAGCCCGCTCTCGAGCAGCGCGGCGAATAAGAAGAAGAGCGACAGCTGCACGACGAAATGGACGATCAATAGACCCGTGGAAATGACAAAGTCCGTCACATCGAACGAGTCGAACAAGATGACCGTATAATAGGCGGCTGTGCCTTGGGCGAGCAAGATGGAGACGGCGGAAAGTAACGTGTAGTGTGCCCATTTACTCATGACGATGCGAGAAGCCGGAATGTTGAGCGACTTGAGCCAAGCGAGCGTACCGAGTGTACGTTCTTGGCTGAACGTATGCATCGCCGACAGCAAGACGATGAGCAGGCCGATCTGCCGCAGCTGCTCACTGACCGATAAGAGTACTTCGGCCGGTGTCGGCGTCGGGATCTCGATGACGGTCCCGTCCGGCAAGTTACCGCCTGACGCTAAAATGTCTGGTAAGAAGTAGAGCGTGAGCGGCTGCATCGCCGCGAGCAGCATCAGGGCGACCGGGACCCAGACGAGCCGTTTATTGCGCCACGATTCTTTCCATTCTTGTTTAAAGATGGCTGTCCGCATTAAGCGTTCACCTCCAAAAACAGTGATTCGAGCGACGGATGACCGACGTGGAACGATTGGATCATCAGTCCTTGGGCGAGGACGCGTTGCAGAATCGCCCGCTCGGACATCGTTTTATCGGTCGTCTCGAACGTCCATGTCGTCCCCGTCCGCGAGACACGGACGACACCCGCGAGCGCGTTCCAATCGTCTTCTGTCGTCGTGTCATCGAACAGGCGAAGTTGGATGGATGATTTGGCCCCGAGCAAATCGGTGACGGTGCCTTCCATGAGCAGGCGTCCTTGCCGAAGCAGGAGCACCCAGTCGCTCGCCTCCTCGGCGTCAGGGAGCACGTGCGTCGAATAGAGAATCATCCGCTCCCGCTTCAAGTCACTCAAGAGATCGAGCACTTCCCGGCGGCCGCGCGGGTCGAGCGCCGACACCGGTTCATCGAGCAACAATAGTTCCGGGTCATGGACGAGCGCTTGGGCGATGCCGAGCCGTTGCCGCATCCCGCCTGACAAGTGCGCCGCCGGGCGGTCGACCGGTTCTAAGCCGACGCGTTTTAAGAGGTTCAAGGCGTCGACGCCGGTCGTGCCCGTCAAGTCGGCCGCATATTTAATCGTCTCGACCGGTGTGAGGGAAGGGTAAAGCGCCGGCCGTTGCGGTAAATAACCGACCCGGATCGTGTCATGGCCCTCGATCTGTCCGGACGTCGGCGTCGTCACACGGGCGATCATGTTGAGGAGCGTCGTCTTGCCGGCCCCGTTCTCGCCGAGGAGCGACGTGCAGCCCGGGCGCAGCGAGAAGCTGACGTCATCGAGCGCGGTGAACGTGCCGAATCGTTTTGTGAGATGGCTCGCGTTCACTGTTTTGTCCGTCCCCAGAGGAAATAGACGATCGGACCGAGGATGTTGATAAAGACGATGACGAGGAGCCACACCCATTTCGGTCCGTTCGTTTCAGACCGCTTGAATAAATCGATCATGGCGACGACGAGAAGAATCAGCTGAAGTAATAATAAAGGCAGTAAAATTAATAGTAACGTACCCGGGTCGTTCATAATTTCCATAAAATTTCCCTCCTTAGTTAGCTGTGCATACACTAGTTGATTCCACACATAGGACGTTGTTCCTGTATAAGACACAAAAAATCCCTTTCTCGAGTCGAGAAAGGGGAGGGCTTATTTGACGATGATGACCGGTGCTTGCGCCCGTTTGGCGAGTTTATGGCTGACGCTGCCGAGGACGAACTCTTGGAACGTATTGAGGCCGCGCGAGCCGACGACGATATATTCAAACGGATCGCGATTGGCGTATTTGACGAGCTCGACGTCCGGTTCACCGCGGAGTTCGACGTATTCATAGGCGATGCCTTCCGCTTCGATCGTATCGAACAGCGGTTGCATCATGCGTTTTCGTTTCGCTTCGAGATCGATCTTGCCGGTCGAGTGGAGCGCGGCCTCTTTCGATTCTTTCGAACTGACGACGTGAACGATATCAATCGATGCGTCTGACGCTTTTGCGAGTTGGATTGCCTTTGTTAAAGCCCGTTTCGAGTGATCCGAGCCATCTGCCGCTAAAAAGATTTTACCCATTCTTTCAACGCCTCCTCTTATACGCTTGCTATTACAAGTATATGCGATTTTTTATGAAAGCGCATTCGTAATTGTGTCGATTCGAGATACAGAAAAAAAGGAAGTGAACGCTGAGGTTCACTTCCTGTCTGATTATCGGACGATGACGACCGGCGCGAGCGCGCGTTTGGCGAGCTTATGGCTGACGCTGCCGAGCACGAACTCTTGGAACGTGTTCAAGCCGCGCGAGCCGACGACGACGTATTCGAACGGTTCATGGTTCGCATACTTGACGAGCTCGACGTCCGGTTCACCGCGGAGCTCGATATATTCGTACTCGAGTCCGGCTGCTTCGATCGCTGTGAAGAAACGTTGCATCCGCTGCATCCGTTTCGCCTCCAGGTCGATCTTGCCTGTTGATTGCAGGGCACTTTCTTTTGACTCTTTCGAGCTGACGACGTGAACGACATCGATTTTGGCGCTCGAGACTTTCGCGAGCTCGATCGCTTTCGCGGTCGCGCGCATCGAATGGTCCGATCCGTCAACGGCTAAGAAGATTTTTGTCATGTGAATCCCTCCCGAATTAATGTCCGATGCCCGCATCTTGTTGTTTCAAGTGAAGCGCGAGCGTATTGAGCAGCTTCTCTGAATCTTTGTTCAAGTTCAACAGTTCTGGCTCGATACCGTGCACACGGTATTTGAAGACGACTTTGTCGATGGCGCCGATGGCCGAATCGTCCCAAAGGTGTGTGTTCGAGAAGTTGATCGTCACATGTTTGATGTCTGCTTCGATATCTTCTTCGACATCGAATTGGTTGACGAACTCAGACGTTGAGGCGAAGAACAATTGACCGTTCACGACGTAGTGGGCGTGGTCGGCTTCGACGTTGCGGTCGAGTTCGACTTTCGAGATTTTCGCGGCGAACAAAATCGCAGCTGTTAAAATCCCGGCGAACACACCGATTGACAAGTCGTGCGTGAGCACAGTGACGAACACGGTGACGAGCATGACGACCGTATCCGATTTTTGAGCCGTCCGGAGCGTCTTGAGCGAGCCCCAGTCAAACGTCGCATAGGCGACGAAGAACATCACACCGACGAGGGCGCCGACCGGAATGAGCATCAAGATGTCGCTCATCGTCATGATCATGATGAACAACGCGAGTCCAGCGACGAACGTCGATAGACGACCACGTGCTCCTGACGAGACGTTGATGACCGATTGGCCGATCATCGCACAACCTGGCATCGCGCCGAAGAAACCGGCGATGATGTTGGCGATCCCTTGACCTTTTGACTCACGATTCTTGTTCGAATCCGTTCCTGTCATGTCATCGACGATTTGAGCCGTGAGCAACGACTCGATCAAGCCGACGAAAGCTAGCGAGGCGGCATACGGCAAGATGATCATGAACGTCTCGAGCGTGAACGGAACGTCAGGGAATAAGAATTCCGGCAACGTTGCTGAGATCGTCCCCATGTCGCCGATGTTTTTCGTATCGAGCCCCATAAAGACAGCAGCGAGTGTCATCGCGACGATGGCGACGAGCGGTGCCGGGATCGCGCCCGTGATACGTGGGAACAAGAAGATGATGACGAGTGATGCGGCGACAATCGCCCACATGATCCAGCTCTCGCCCTCAAATTGTGGAAGCTGGGCTTGGAAGATCAAAATAGCGAGGGCGTTAACGAAGCCGACCATGACCGCACGCGGGATGAACTTCATAAGACGCGCTATACCAAAGAACCCGAGCACGATTTGAATAATACCTGCTAAAATACCGGCCGCTAATAAATATTGGAGACCGTAATCTCGAACTAAATCGACAACGAGGAGCACCATGGCTCCGGTTGCAGCTGAAATCATTGCTGGTCGTCCGCCCGCAATCGAGATGACCATTGCGATAATGAATGAAGCGTATAGACCGACCATCGGGTTCAGTCCAGCGATGAGTGAGAATGCGATCGCCTCAGGGATGAGAGCGAGCGCGACGACGATCCCCGCAAGGACGTCAGCCCGGACGTTACCGAGCCATTCTTGTTTGACAGTATTCAATTTTTCCAAAAAGAACACACCTCTCTTTTATAGTAGTTTTAATTTTGACCTCCGAGTCTCACGAAGATCAAATGCGTCATTATATGAAGGAATAAGTTGAAACGATACATATTTGCACAACGTGTTTTATCATAGCGAACTTTTTCAGAAAAGACAATTGCAACTTGCAAAAAACTGTGGTAATTTCATAACGTAAAGGTTATATAACGGTTTTGTTATACATGGGGTAAAGGAGAATGACGATGCATACCGCAGAAGAACTGAGTAAAGTGCTCAAAGTGCTCGCCGACCCGACGCGGTTGACGATGTTAAAGCGAATGCAGGACGGGGAACAGTGTGCCTGCAGCTTCGTCGACTGCTTTGACATCTCGCAGCCGGCGATCAGCCGCCATTTGAAGATGATGCGTCAAGCGGGACTGCTGCTCGAGCGCCGGGACAAGCAATGGATCCATTATCGGTTGAACGAAGCGAGCCCGTTCTATTCGATCGTCGTCGATCTGCTCGGACAAGTCGAGATGATCGATGCAAGCTGTGACTGTGACGCCGAGTGTGCCATTTAAGGAGGAATAAACGATGAAACTTGAAGTATTCGAACCGGCCATGTGCTGTCCGACCGGACTATGCGGGCCGTCGATCGACCCGGAACTGACGCGGATTGCGACGATCCATTACGTGTTGAAACAACGCGGTTTCGACGTCGAGCGTTATAACCTCGCCTCGGAGCCGAACCGTTTCGTTGAAAACGCAAACGTGCAAGCCGAGATCACGAAAGGGCTCGACACGCTCCCGCTCACCGTTATCGATGGTGAGATCGTCAAACGCGGCGCCTACATGACGAACGAAGAGATCGCCGAACTGACTGGTCTCCCGGTCGCGGCGTTCGCGAAACAAGATGGCGAGAAACCGAAAGTCCGCATCACGCTTAAAAAATAAGGAGGCGCGTCATGATGAATCGCTTTGATTTTAATACGATTGAGCCGACCCGTTACATGTTTTTGACCGGGAAAGGCGGCGTCGGGAAGACGTCGACCGCCTCGAGCCTCGCCTTGACGCTCGCTGACCGTGGCAAGCGCGTCTTGCTCGTCTCGACCGACCCGGCAAGTAATTTGCAGGACGTGTTCGAGATGGAACTTGACGAGACACCGCGAGCAGTCCCTGAGACGGAGCTATTGATTGCGAACTTCGACCCGGAAGAAGCGGCAAAAGCGTATATGGAACGTATGGTCGGCCCGTATCGCGGCGTGCTCCCGGACGTCGCCATCCAGTCGATGGAAGAGCAACTGTCCGGTGCCTGTACGGTCGAGATCGCGGCGTTCGATCAGTTCACCGAGCTGTTGACGTCAGAGACGGCCCGTGACACATACGACCATGTCATCTTCGACACGGCACCGACCGGCCATACGCTCCGGTTGCTCACGCTCCCGAGCGCGTGGGACGAATTTTTAGAGACGAACACGACCGGCGTCTCGTGCCTCGGTCCGCTCGCTGGTCTATCAGACAAGCAACACCAATATAAACGGGCGGTCGAGACACTCTCGAACGGGGATGAGACGACACTGTTGCTCGTCGCCCGTCCTGAGACGTCGACGCTCGTCGAGGCGAGTCGTGCCGCGATGGAGCTCCACGCCATCGGGATCGAGCGGATGCAGCTCGTCATCAACGGTGTCGTCGATCCGGCGGAAGGCACGGACCGTTATACGAGACGGTTCATCGAGCGCCAACAAGACGCGCTCGCCAACTTGCCACAAGGCGTCGACACGCTCGAGACGTTCACGCTCCCATACGCCTACGAGAACTTGGTCGGCGTCCCGGCGCTACGCCGTTGGGTGAACGGGGAGGCGGTCGCCGTGCCGGATATGACGTATGATGCGAGCCGTTACGGTTCGATCGATACGCTCGTCGATGAAATCGAAGCGGACGGTCCGAGCGTCATCATGACGATGGGCAAAGGTGGGGTCGGCAAGACGACGCTCGCCTCACTCCTCGCCGTCGCTTTGAGCGAACGCGGCCACGCCGTCCATTTGACGACGACCGACCCGGCGGCACACGTCGCCTTCACAATCGGTGAGGACGTGCCCGCCACGTTCACCGTCGACGCGATCGACCCGAAAGTCGAGATCGAGAACTATCGGGCCGACGTGTTCCATGAAGCGGGGGACATGACCGACGAACAGCACGCGATGCTTGAAGAAGACTTGCGTTCGCCGTGTACGGAAGAAATCGCGGTGTTCCGTGCTTTCGCCGGTCAAGTCGCCAAAGCGAAAGACCGGTTCGTCGTCATCGACACGGCACCGACCGGACATACACTGCTCTTGCTCGACGCGACCGAGAGCTATCACCGAGAGCTCGAACGTTCGACCGGTGTCGTCCCGGAAGCGGTCCGCGAACTGTTGCCGAAGCTTCGTGACCCGAAACAGACACACGTCGTCATTACGACGCTCCCTGAAGCGACACCGGTGTATGAAGCCGAGCGGCTCGTCACCGACTTGGAACGGGCCGGCATCCGTCCGTTCGCCTGGGTCGTCAACCAATCGTTCACACCGCTCGACGTCGAAAGTAAGCTGCTCACGGCGAAAGTCGCGAGTGAGGCGATTTGGCTCGAACGGGTGAACGCGTATCCGCGCCCGACGCTATTGTCTTGGCAACAACACTTGCCGGTCGGCTATCCGGCGTTATCTCAACTATTGAAGGAGGAAGTCAAATGAACATCACGAATGAAGCAATCGATTTTATGAAAACAGCACTCGAGGATGAAGAAGTGAAATCAGTCCGGATTTGTACGGAAGCAGGGTGCTGCGGACCGACGCTCGGTCTCCACATCGCCGCCCCGGAAGCGACGGACGACGTGAAAGACTATGACGGCCTCACGTTCGCTGTCTCGAAAGACGCAGAAGCGATGGCCGAGAACGTCACGCTCGACGTCGAAATGACAGAAGACAGCGCAAGCCTGTTCTTACGCGGTCTTCAACAAACGTGCTAACAAAAATAGAGATTATTGGAGGAACTCATTGTGCAATGGATTGCTAGTATCATTTTCTTAGTGACGCTCTTCCTCATCATCAAGCAACCGAAAGGCCTCGGCATCGGTTACTCGGCGATGGGGATGGCGGCCATTGCCCTCATCACCGGGGTCGTCAATTTTGATGACGTCGGAACGGTGTGGGACATCATTTGGAACGCGACGTTTACGTTTATCGCCATCATTCTCATCTCGCTCATTTTGGATGAGATCGGATTCTTTGAGTGGGCCGCTTTACATATGGCTCGGATCGCCGGAGGCGGCGGTGTCAAACTGTTCGTCTACATCACGCTACTCGGTGCGCTTGTCGCCGCATTATTCGCGAACGACGGGGCGGCGCTCATCTTGACGCCGATCGTACTCGCGATGGTACGGGCGCTTAAATTACCGGACGCCGTCGTCTTGGCGTACGTCATCGCCTCGGGCTTCATCGCCGATACGGCAAGTTTGCCGTTCGTCGTCTCGAACCTCGTCAACATCGTCTCGGCCGACTTCTTCGGCATCGGTTTTGCTGAGTATGCAGCGCGGATGGTGTTCGTCAACGTGTTTGCCGTCGCCGGCAGTCTGCTCGTCTTGTACTTGTACTTTAAGAAAGACATCCCGAAGCAGTACGACTTGTCAAAACTCGTCGAGCCGAGCACGGTCATTAAAGACCATAAGATGTTCCGCTTGTCGTGGGTCGTCCTCGCGTTGCTCGTCATCGGCTACTTCACGAGCGACATCATCGGCATCCCGGTCTCGCTCGTCGCCGGTGTCATCGCCCTGTTCTTCCTGATCATGGCGAACCGTTCGCCTGCTGTGAAGACGGAGCAAGTCGTCAAAGGCGCGCCGTGGGCGATCGTCTTCTTCTCGCTCGGGATGTACATCGTCGTCTACGGTCTACAAAACGCGGGGCTGACGCAAGTGCTCGCCAACTTCATCGATTGGTTCTCTGTCGATGTGTTCACGGCTACGTTCGGGATGGGCTTCTTGGCCGCGATCTTATCGTCGGTCATGAACAACATGCCGACCGTCATGATCGACGCGCTCGCCATCGATTTGACGAATACGTCGGGTCAGATTCGCGAAGCGCTCATCTATGCGAACGTCATCGGTTCCGACCTCGGACCGAAGATCACACCGATCGGGTCGCTCGCGACGCTGCTGTGGCTTCACGTGCTCCGGACGAAAGGACTTAAGATCGGTTGGGGGCAATACTTTAAAATCGGGATCGTCTTGACGATCCCAACGCTTGCCATCACGTTGCTCGGCCTGTATATCAGCTTACTACTATATTGAGGAGTGGATTTTCTATGAAGTTAGTCATCATCGGTTCAGTCGCTGCCGGCACATCAGTCGCGGCGAAAGCACGTCGTAACAACGAAGACGCACAAATTACGATTTACGACCGCGATTACGATATCTCCTACTCAGGTTGTGGGATCCCGTATTACGTCGGAGGCGAAGTCGAGTCACGCGATGACTTGACGCCACGCGACGCCGCTTTCTTCAAAAAGCGCTACAACATCGACGTCATGACGCGTCATAACGTGACGGCAATCGACAAAGACGCGAAGACGGTCACGGTCGAAAACCTGGAGACGGGTGAGACGTTCACGGACAGCTATGACGTCCTCGTCCTCGCGACCGGCGCCTCGAGCATCGTCCCGCCGATCCCGGGCGTGAAGTCAGATAACGTCTTCCCGATCCGCAACATCCAGAACGCGGAAGCGACACGCAACTTCGTCGACGCGATGAACCCGAAACATGCGACGGTCATCGGGGCCGGCTTCATCGGTCTTGAGATGGCCGAGCAGCTCAAACTGCGTGGCATCGACGTCACGATCATCGAGCGCATCCCGCAAGTGATGCCGCCGCTCGACAAAGACATGGCGTGCCGCGTCGAGGACCACCTCGAGAAGAACGGCATCGAGCTGTTGCTCGGTGAGACCGTGACAGAGCTCGTCGGCGACGGTCACGTCG
This sequence comes from Exiguobacterium sp. SH3S3, assembly GCF_004337115.1. Classification (NCBI taxonomy): domain Bacteria; kingdom Bacillati; phylum Bacillota; class Bacilli; order Caryophanales; genus Exiguobacterium; species Exiguobacterium sp. SH3S3. The sequence goes on along the minus strand of NZ_SJUU01000005.1, from coordinate 64,043 downwards.
AACGCGTCGTCACGGAAAGCGGGAAGACGATCGAGACCGACCTCGTCATCCTATCGGTCGGTGTCCGTCCGAACACGGAACTCGCCAAGTCGATCGGTGTCACGATCGGTGAGACGGGTGCGATCGCCATCAACGAACGGATGGAGACGAACGTGGACAGCGTCTATGCTGCCGGCGACGTCGCTGAAAGCGTCTCGCTCGTCACGGGTAAACCGATTTGGCGCCCACTCGGCTCGACGGCGAACAAGATGGGACGTTCACTTGGTGATCTCCTCACGGGCGGGGAACTCGAACACCGCGGCATCCTCGGGACGGGCATCTTCAAAGTGTTCGGCCTCGCAGTCGCGCAGACGGGTCTCTCGGAGCGTGAAGCGCGTGACCTCGGCTACGACGTCGAAGTGCTCCACAACACGAAACCGGACAAGCCGGCCTACATGGGCGGGAAAGACATGACGATCAAAGCGGTCGGCGACCGGGCGACACGTCAACTGCTCGGCGTCCAAATCGTCGGCTTCGAAGGCGTCGACAAGCGTATCGACGTGTTCGTCACGGCGATCACGTTCAAAGCGAAAGTTGATGATTTGTTCCACCTCGACCTCGCGTACGCACCGCCGTTTTCGACGACGAAAGACCCGGTCATGTACACGGGGATGGCACTGGCGAACAGCATGAACAAGTCGGCCCGTCTCATCACGCCGGCTGAGCTACAGCAGCGGATCGACGCGGACGAGGACATCCAGGTCATCGATACACGGAAAGCGGCGCAGTTTGAGAAGGCGTGCGTCGACTGTGCGGTCAACATCCCGCTCGGCAAGCTTCGCGAGGCGTCAAAAGACCTCGATAAAGACAAGCCGACGGTCGTCTACTGCAACGGCGGCGTCACGGGGAACGCGGCGCAAAACGTGCTCCGTAACCTCGGTTTCACCGACGTCTACAACTTGTCAGGTGGCAACAAGAATTATCAGTTGTTTAAAAAATACGGTAACTAATCAATTAGACCCGACTCACATGAGTCGGGTCTAATTTGCATGTTGCTGATTCCATTTACTGACCCGGTTGCGACCGCTACGTTTGGCGACGTACAGACCGAGGTCGGACTTTTTGATGAGTTGTTCGGACGTGACGATCTTTGGTTCGGACGTACTTGTGACGCCGATCGAGACGGTGATGTTGAGCTGTTTGCCGTCCGGCAGCAAAAATGGACTTTCCGCGATTTGACGCAAGTAGCGGTTGGCGATGACGAACCCTTGCGACAAGTTGCAGTCCGACAACAGCACCGAGAACTCTTCGCCACCGTGGCGACACACCATGTCATCGGTACGGGCCGTCTCTGTGAGCCGTTTGCCAAGCTCGATCAAGATGGCGTCGCCGGCATCATGGCCATACGTATCGTTCACCGATTTAAAATGATCGATATCGAGTAAGAGCAGCGTGATGTCGTAAGGACTCGAGAACACTTCCTCGTCGACGCGCTTCATCTCTTCCTCGAAGCGACGACGGTTGCCAAGACCCGTCAAGGCGTCGGTGTAGGCGGCTTCTCGATATTTTGTGATCTGCCGTTCCGAGCGCTGCATTTTGCGGATGCCCCCATAGACGATATGAAGGACGAACCCGGTTGAATATCCAATTATGATGAAAGCGACCAACGTATAGACGTACATCCTTGGAGCGGCATAGTTACTAAAATTTAAGAGCGAGAATAAAATGATAAATCCGAGGGTGATGGCGTTGACGATGCGGATGTCCCGTGTCGGTTTGATCCGCTCCCGGAGTTTCATATAGACGACTGCGGTTGTGGCCGCGACCGTATAGTCGAGAAAAACGATTAACAGCAACGTATCCGATATGATGAACGGGAGCAGCAGTATGCTCGAGACGTACGTGATCCGGACGCCTTGGAGGCCAAAGTAAAGACCGGCAATGATGATGGGGACAAACCCGTACTGAAAGTCGGCTTGGGCGTTCCAGAGCACACCATGCAACGTAATCACGATCGTCAGGCCGGCGAGGAGTAGTGAAATCGTGATTTGCCGTCTTAACGGGAGCTTGCTCGTGAACCCGAGCTTCGTGAGGCGCGAGATCATATAAAGGCCGATCAGCAGTAAGCTGGCGTTGGCAATCAAATTATTGATTAAATTGGTCATCGACATTTTAAAAATACCTCCTCTAATATCTATATTCGGCAGAGGAGGATAAAAAAGCAATCATTTTGTGATGGGAAAATGAGTTCGAACCAACAAGTGGCTTGATATGGGAAACGTTAGTAGTTTATTTAGAAAAGAATTGAAATTAAGGAAGCGAACGTTTACAATTTTTGTGTAAGCGTTTTCCTAAATTCATGCTACAAGGAGGGACCCACATGGTCAACAAACAATGGAAACCAGTATGGGCAGTTGTGCTAACGTTTGCACTGATTCTGTCGATGTTTCCGATGTCAGCGTCTGCCCTTGATAAAGAGTCGACGTTAGTCGTCGTCCACTATCAAGAGGCGCCAGACAATCAAATGGATTGGAACTTATGGCTTTGGGCGAATGGCCCAGATTACTTCCCGAACAAAGGCTTCGCCTTTAACGGCGAGGACGATTACGGAAAGGTGGCGGCCTACGAATTCCCGGTCGACTCACCTGAACAGATCGGTCTCATCGTCCGAACGGACAATTGGGACAAGGATAAAGGGTCGGAAAACGACCGCCTGATCACGAAAGACATGATCAAGGACGGTGTCGCCGAAGTGTGGATCAAGTCGGGCGACTCGAAAATCTACACGTCGAACCCGGATGGGGAGACGGCGAAGACGGAAGTCGACATGAAAGTCCACTACTTCCGCTATGACAATACATACACCGACTGGGGTGTTTGGACGTGGCCGGACGGTGGCGACGGTCAAAGCATCAACTTTGATGAGACGGACGCCTACGGCGGTGTCGCGAACGTGAAGTTTGCGAATCCGGACGCGAAACAACTCATCGGTCTGATTACGAAAAAAGGCGAATGGTCCGACAAGGACGGCGAAGACCGCTTCGCGCTCAGCACGGCGAAAGAGATTTGGCTCGTCGAAGGTGATTCGACGATTTACTATTCAGAGCCAGAAATCGACCGCTCACCAAAAATCGTCTCGTTCGAGGCAAACACGTTCCGTCAGGCGGAACTAACGCTCAACCGCGCGATCGATGAGCAGTTCCTTAGTGAATTGAAGGTCGATGGCGCGGCAGTCGAGTCGGTCGAGAAGACTGGCGACAAATCGGTCACGTTAAACTTCAGCGCTGATCTCGACTTGGCGCAAGTCATCACGGCGTCGCACCCGACGTTCGGTGACAAAGTGCTGCAAGCGGGCGACGTACTTCGGTCACCAGAATTCGATGCGAAGTATGCGTATAACGGCAAGCTCGGCATCACGTATCAAAAGTCGAAAACAAATTTCGTCTTGTGGGCACCGACGGCTCAAGACGTTTCACTCGAACTGTGGAACATGCCGAAAGACCGTCCGGCGAACGACAAGGATATCAAGAAAACGATTGCGATGAAACGCGGCGAGCGCGGCACGTGGACTGCTGAAGTCCGTGGCGACCTCGACGGCATCGGCTACACGTACAACGTCAAGCATGCGTCAGGCAGCGTCCGTGCGGTCGATCCGTATGCGACGGCGGTCGGCGTCAACGGGGACCAAGGGGTCATCGTCGACTTGAACGAGACGAAACCGAAACGGTGGAACTCGATGAAACCGAAGCTTCAAAACGCAACGGACGCGATCATCTACGAGACACACGTCCGTGACTTCTCGATCTTTGACGTCACATCGAACACGTACGATTCAGGAATTCGCTATAAAGGCAAATACCTCGGTGTCGTTCAACCGGGTACTCGTTTGATTGAAAACGGGAAGAAGACGGCGACGAAGACAGGCCTTGACCACGTCAAAGACCTCGGCGTGACGCACGTCCAGTTCATCCCGGTGTATGACTACAACACGGCCTCGGTCGACGAGACGAAACCGAACGCGACATACAACTGGGGCTATGACCCGAAAAACTATAACGCGCCGGAAGGCTCATACTCGACGAACCCTTATGACGCAAAAGTTCGAATCATGCAAATGAAAGAAATGATCCAAGGTCTCCACGACCACAACTTGCGTGCCGTCATGGACGTCGTCTACAACCACATGTTCGATGCGCAAGCTTCGAACCTTCATAAGATCGTACCAGGCTACTACTACCGTTACACGGCAGGCGGCGACTTCGCGAACGGGACGGGCGTCGGCAACGACACCGCGTCTGAGCGCAAGATGATGCAAAAACTCATCGTCGATTCAGTCGTCTACTGGGCGCAAGAATATCATTGGGACGGGTTCCGCTTCGACCTCATGGGCATCCACGACGTCGAGACGATGAACCAAGTCCGTCAAGCGCTCGACAAAGTCGATAAATCGATCCTCGTCTTCGGCGAAGGTTGGGACCTCAACACACCACTCGACCCGGCACTGAAAGCGAACCAAAAGAACGCCTACAAGATGCCCCGCGTCGCTCACTTTAACGACAACATCCGTGACGGCTTGAAAGGCAGCGTCTTTATCGACACGGACAACGGCTTCATCAACGGCAAAGACGGTCTTGAGAACCGCATCAAGACGGGAATCGTCGGTGAGATCGACTACAATGCCGAAATCAAAGGCTTCACGAAAGAGCCGACGCAAGCAATCACGTACGTCGAAGCGCACGACAACCACACGCTTTGGGACAAGCTCGAACTCACGAATAAAGAGACGGCGGAAGCGGACCGGACGAAGATGCATCGTCTCGCGTCAAGCATCCTCTTGACGAGCCAGGGGACGACATTCCTCCACGCCGGGCAAGAGTTCATGCGGACGAAAGAAGGCGACCACAACTCGTACAAATCACCAGACCGCATCAACCAAATGGATTGGAAACGCGCCGCTGACCGTAAGGCGGACGTCCAGTACATGAAAGGCTTGATCGAGATGCGTAAACAAAACCCAGGGCTTCGCATGACGAAAGCGACTGACGTCAAGAAGAACGTCAAGTTCTATCGTTCTGCGCCAAACGTCATCACGTATTTGATCGATGACAAAGCGCCTGGCCAGAAGAAAGACTTGTTCATCACACATAACGCCAACGCAGAAACGGTCAAAGTGAAACTTCCGACAGGACAGTGGAACGTGATTGTCGACGGCAGTCAGGCAGGAACGAAGACGATCAAACGCGTCTCGGGCTATGTCGACGTGCCATCGTATGCGACGGTCGTCGTAAAACAACCATAATGCGCGAGACCACGGAGCCAACATCCGTGGTCTTTTTTACGTCGTCATCGTGTGGGAGAGGAGTAGGTTAACAGCACATTAAGGCATGACATTTTTTTGAATATATGTGTGTGAATCGGTACATTTCCCTTATTTGCAAAATGCAGAAGCGTTTTCAACTAATCAATCTTGTATAATCAAGTTAACACGTATCGAAACGTGACATTTGTCACACGAAGGAGTGGTACACATGGGCTTCTTTCGTAATTGGAAGCATGTATTGGAATCAAATGTTGAGCAGGCCGAGCATGAGGGGCAAATCAATATCGATCCGTTATTGCTCGATCAATATCCGGACGCGGTGTACGTCCTTGATCGAGATTTGAACTTCATCGACTCGAACGAAAAGTTGTCGCTTCTCTTCAACAGGGAAGAGGAACGTTTCGTCGATCCTGCCTCCTGGCTTCCAAAACTAGAAAGCGAACGTGTTCACGCCTTTCATCAGCGGGCGCTCCATGGGGAGACGGTCCATTATGAACTGAAAGCGCTGAATGCGGACAAGCGACGCATTCATCTGTCGGTCACGAATACGCCGCTCTATACCGGCCGGGTCATCACCGGCCTGTACGGCGTCGTCAAAGACTTGACGACCCAGACGGAACTGCGCGAACGATACAATCGGATGAAAGTGGGACGGACGCTGTTCGAGCGCATCCCGGGTCTCATCCTGATCGAACTTGACCTCGAGTCTGGCGAATTTTATCATTCACCGCAGACGGGTGAACTGCTCGGGCTGTCTAAACGTCAGTTAGGGGGAATGGAGCGCGAGCATTTCCGTAATATGATTCATGAGAATGAACGTGAAGCGTTTGCGGCGGCCGTCGAGTCGCTTATCAATGACCCCGAACAGCACGATTATGAGACTCAAGTCAAAGCGTTCAATCCGAAGCAACAAAAATATTTGGACTTGATTGTCCACGTCGGGATATCGAAAGATCGGAAATCGGTGACGTGGGCGATGTTTGACCTCACGAACTTGGTCGATGCCGAATCGGCGCTCACGAAAGAACGGTTAAAAGTGAAACAACTGTGCGAAATCGTCGACTCGGTCATTTTTGAACGTTACTTCGAGACGAAACAGTTCAAATTTTTGACACCGGGCTTCTCGCTCATCTTCGGCTATACGGAAGACCAATTCAATACGCACCCGGACTATTGGCAGCGTATCGTCGTGCCGGATGACCTTCCGAAAATCAAACAGGCACGCGAAATGACGCTCAGCGGAAAACCGGTGACGTTCTCCTACAGAATCTTCGCCAAAGGGAACGTCAAGTGGGTCGAAGAGAACCGGGAACCGATTTTCTCTGAAGGTGGAATCGTCATCGGTTTTCGGACGCTCGTCAAAGACATCACCCAACTGAAAGAGCAGCAACAAGAGATCTGGCGCCTCGCCTCGCTCGACCCGATCACGAACATGCCAAACCGTGAGTCGATCACAGGATCGGTCTATCAACTCACGCGCAAACGCGACCCGTTCACGTTGTTCTCGCTTTCGTTCAACCGCATCACTGAAATCAACAATACGTTCGGCTACGAGCTCGGTGACGAGTGGCGTGTCGCGACGGTGAACCAATTGATTCGTCTGTTGCCACAAGACGCCTTGCTCGGTCATCTCGATGCGGATAACGTCTTGATCGTGTTGCCACGCCGGATGGAAGACCCGGAAGTGCTCGCGCTCGGGAAAGAGTTTGGGACGCTGTCGAAGCACCGGTTCCGTATTGACGCGTATGACTTGTTCGCGCGCATCTCGATCGGCGTGAGCCGCTATCCTGAAGACGGGGCACAGGCGAGCGAACTGATCAAGCACGCGTGTGTCGCCATGAACCGGGCCGATAAAAAGTTCGGGACGAAACTCGAACTGTATTCGTCCCAAATGGACATCGAGTCACTTAAACGCTACGAGCTGTTGCGCGATATGCGAGGTGCGCTGAAAAACAACGAGTTTTATTTGATGTATCAACCGAAAGTGAACGCCTGGACCGGTCAAATCGTCGGAGCCGAGGCGCTCATGCGTTGGACGCACCCGACGTGGGGCTCGATCTCGCCGGCTGAATTTATTCCGCTCGCCGAGGAGAGCAACCTCCATCTCGACTTGACGAACTGGTTGATCGAGGAGGTGTGCCGCTATATCACGTCGCTCAAACATCGAGTCCCGATCTCGATCAATGTCTCGGCCAAATACTTGTATCAAGAACGGTTTGAACGCGTGTTTGAAGAGATGTTAGACCGCTTCCACGTCCCGGCGTCGTATCTCGAAGTCGAGATCTCGGAGACGTCACTGTTAGACGACGCCCAGCAGATCACACAGGCGTTCGAGCGGTTGAACAACCTCGGTATCCCAATCGCGTTTGACGACTTCGGGAAAGGTTATTCGTCGCTTGCTTACTTGCAGGCGTACAGTGCCCAGACGATCAAGATCGACCGCATCTTCGCCCATAACGTCAATCAAAGCCGAAAAGCCCAAGGCATCATCCGGAGTCTGCTCCTCATCGCCGAAGAGTTCGGGATGAACGTCGTCGTCGAGGGTGTCGAGATGATGGATGACCTGCTTCGGCTCCGTGAGTTCGGTTGTCACGTCATTCAAGGTTTCATTTTCAGCCGACCGTTGCGAGAATCCGATTTTGAACAAGCGCTTGAAGCGGGAACGCTCATCCCGATCGAAGAGTACGTCGAGACGATCCAACCGTCGAACCGGTTGATCCACGCCGGCATCACGATCACACGCCTGCGCAATCAAGCGGTCGCGGTCGGGACATCGCCGATCGTCATTATGAAGCGCGGTTTTAAAGCGATCGCCTTTTATAGCTCGATTCGGTTACCGGTCGACAGTGATATCAATCTCGTCATCTTGCTTGACGACGGGCAGCCGTCACTGCCGATTCAAGTGACGCGATTGACCGAGCTCGCGAACGGATTGTATCAATATGAAGCGACGTACGAACAGACCGTCGAACTTGAGAAACGGTTGACCGCGCTTGAGAGTGACAAACCGCGCGGCTTCACGATTCAACAAGCGAAAGATTTAGTCGAAGAATGAGACACAGCGAGCCGGATTTGCCGGCTCGCTTTTTGTGCGCCCTAAAACTAGAAACGGGACGTGATTTTCTCTAAGATGGAAGGGACAGATTAGAAGAGGAGACAGAAACGATGGATCGACTACAGGCAGCCCGCCACTTTTTCTCACAACTTGATGGGGAGCATACCGAACGGTTACGGGAGATCGAAGCCGAAATCGAGCGGACCGGGACGTACACGCTCACGACGGACGAATTGGCGTCCGGGGCACAACTCGCATGGCGCAACTCGAACCGCTGCATCGGCCGCTTGTTTTGGCAGACGCTCACCGTCCATGACGCGCGTGACGCGGAAACGTTCGATGACGTGTTTGAAGCAATCGTCGCCCATCTTCGCTACGCGACGAACGGCGGAAAGATCCGCTCGACGATGACCGTCCTCCCGAACCATTTTCGGATTTTGAACACGCAACTCATCCGTTATGCGGCGTACGAGACGACAGACGGCATCGTCGGTGACCCGCTATCGCTGTCGATGACGAGACAAGCGATGCGTTTTGGGTGGGTCGGGGCCGGTACTGCTTTCGATCTGTTACCGCTCTTGCTTACAGACGGGAACGAGATCCGCATGTATGAACTGCCGGCCGACGCCGTGCTCGAGGTCGACATTCGCCATGACGACGTCGATTTGTTCGGGGGACGTGACGTCAAGTGGCACGCCGTCCCGGCCATCGCTGACATGGAGCTTGAGATCGGTGGACACCGCTTCACATCGGTCCCGTTCAACGGATGGTACATGGAGACAGAGATCGGGGCGCGCAACCTCGCCGACGTCGAGCGCTATAACCTGCTCCCGCTCGTCGGGGCATCACTCGGTCTCGATACGTCAAAAGAGCGGACGCTCTGGCGTGACCGCGCCCTCGTCGAGCTGAACGTCGCCGTCTTGCAATCGTTCGAGCGCGCCGGCGTGACGATTGTCGACCATCATACAGCGGCGAAACAATTTAAACGGTTCGAGAAAAATGAGACGGACGCCGGTCGTGACGTGACCGGACAGTGGAGTTGGCTCATCCCGCCGCTGTCACCGGCCTCGACCCACGTCTTTCATCGCCACTATGATGACAAGATTGTGACGCCGAACTTGTTCGCGCGGTCAGGTTGTCCGTTTTCAGCGTTTCAAGCCAAGCCAAAAGAGGAATCTAAAGGCTAGGAAACGAAACGAAAGGATGATGAACGTGGCAGTCCCAATCTGGAAACGCGCTGTAGCTAGTCGAATCGATAAAATCCTATTAGAAGCACCCGCGAAACTCGTCGAGAAGACGATCCGTAAAAGAATTTGGCCGGATAAAGAAGTGAAGCATTATTACTTACCGACAATCGTCTCCATCGCAGGAGAAGCCTACTTCTTGCTCAACCGGGACGGGCAGACGATCGGCGACAAAATCGTCGGGATTAAAGTCGTGAGCCAAGACGGCCGGCCGCTAACGCTCGAACAAGTCATGAAACGGACGCTCTACAAGGACGTCGTCTATCCGGCGACGCTCGGTCTACCACTTCTTCGTGCACTTCAACAGATGAAGTCGAATAAAGACCTCGAACTGCCGCACGATGAGTTCGCCCATACAAAGCTGATTTCGACAAAATGAACGGGAGCAGGGCGATTCCGCAATCGTTCTGCTTTTTTCTTCGGGGAAGTGGCGGGGAAAATGGGTTATAATAAAAGAGGAAAAAATTGAACGACTACTGGAGGACTATTTGTTATGACAAAAATTGCATGGATTACCGATAGTATGGCTAACTTCTCGAAAGAGGAGGCCGCCCAGCTCGGCGTTGAGATCGTCCCGATCCAATTGATCGTCGATGGGAGCGGCTACAGTGAAGTCGACCTCTCGATTGAGGACTTGCACCGCTACATGATTGACCAAAAGAAAGAAGCGAAGACGTCGCAACCGATTTTTGGTGACTTCATCTCGCGTTATGAGCGCTTAAAAGAAGAAGGGTACGATTGCGCCATCGCCGTCCACTGTTCGAACGGATTGAGCAGCACCGTCAAAAACTCGAGTGCTGCGGCCGAAGCGGCTGGATTTGAAGTGCATACGGTCGACTCGCACGCGGCGCTCGAGGCGCAGCAAGAGCTCGTCCGTCTCGGTCTCGCTGCCGAGAAGGAAGGCAAGTCGGTCGAGGAGATCGTTGCTCTTCTCGAAGCATGGCGTGACAAGAAAAACTTCTTCATGATCATCGGGAACATGGAGACGATGCGCCGAGGCGGACGTGTGTCATCAGGTGAGATGTTCCTCGCGAACATCTTGAACATCAAACCGATCATCACGCTCGACGAATCCGGGAAAGTCATCCCGTTCAAGAAAGTGCGTTCGATCAAAAAAGCGTACGCTGAGATGGTCACCGAACTCGAACGTCTTCATGCGGCGAACGGGATCTATAACAACCGCGTCTTCGTCCAGACGGCGCTCGCGCCAGAGATGCAAGACAACCTCGTCGCCCTCATCCAAGCGAAATTGCCGGAGGTTGAGGTCGTGAAGACACGTTTCTGTCCGTCGATTGCGGTCCATGCCGGCTTTGAGACGGTCGGTGTGCTTTGGCTCGACGCTTAAGTTGAAAGGGGGAGACAGCATGGAGGCAGTGAAGGCACTGACGACATTGAAAGAGCGGGTCGCGGATGCCGAGCAGTTGCTCGTCTATGTCTCGCACCCGGGATGCAGCGTTTGTCACTCGCTCAAGCCGCAAGTCGAGGAGATGCTCGTTGATTTTCCCGACATCGAGGCGGTCGCGGTCGATTCGGACGAAGTGCCGGATATCGCCGGCGCCTATTCGATTTTCACCGTACCGGTCGTCTTGTTCTTCATCGACGGCAAAGAGATGCTCCGCCGGGCCCGGTTCGTGCCAATCGGTGAGTTGACCCACCAACTCGAACGGCTCCAAGAGATGAGAAAGTAAATCCACAGACGTGTGTCTGTGGATTTTTTTGATTGTCGTGATGATTTAGGTAAAATTAGTGAGGTTAGGAAGGGTGCGACCATTACTTTTTGCCGCTCGACATGCCGAAACAACAAGAGCTCACAGACGAATGATCTGTGAGCTCTTGTTTACTTTAGGGGCTGGTAGCGAGTGGATGGACCGTTTCCGACACGGATGATTTTCCGTTCGGCTATTAGCTGTTCGATTAGTTTTCGAACAGTACCTTTTTGTTGCTCGTCCGATGGCGCCCCGACTCCTGCAGGAAAGCAATCCGACGGAGACCCAGCAGCGACGCGAGTCGCGATGCGGCTCCGGGATTGCCTGCGGAAAGCGTGGGCGCCGGAAGGACGAGCGATATCAAAAAATCGATCAATCTGGATGTGGGTCCAAATTAATCGATTGACATGTTATTCTGCAATTTGTGGTACGAGATAGATCAAGCCGAACGGGTTATGGAGCAAGTTGTCGATTGATGTGCGCTCGTCTTCGCCCATCTCGACCGTGAACGTCTTACCGTCCTCGAACGTGAAGCTATCGCCATCACCGAACATCGATCCGCCTGCGATCAAATGGAAGTTGAACGAATGGATGACGTGGATCGCGTCTTCGATCTCGAGCGTTTCTGGTACGGCGACGTCGGCATGGCCGAACGCTTTCATGCCCCACGATACGTACGCCGTCTCTTCTTCCGTGATGGCGGTGAGGAGCGAGTAGTCGAGGGCGAGGTCTTCTTCTTTCGACGCTTGCCATTCGTCTTTCGAATAAGCGACGCCTGCCGTCTCGACCATGACACCGAGTCCGCCGGCGTTCAACAGGGCGTTCGCCCCGCGACGGGCCGCGGCGATGTCTGTCACATCATTGACGTCGCCGATCAAATAGACGATATGCGTGTGGCGCGTGAGTCCTTTGGCGATTTTCGGTGTGAAGCCGCTCGTGCTGGCGTGAATCATCGCCTCGGCGAGCGCCGGGTCGCGTTCGACGACTTCGACGGTGAACGCTTTTCCGGTCTCGTCTTCTAACAGCAACAGACCGGCCATCGTATAGCCTTCGCTATGTAAACTGATTTTTTCGCTCACGGCCTCGGCCGATGGCCAGTTTCCTGGGATGGCGAGCAATACTTGTGTACGGTTCATTAGAATCATCCTCTTCTGCAAATAGTTAGGCCCCTCAAGCGAGAGGCCTAGTCTCTTCTCTTATTATGCCCTATTTCGAGCAAAATTATTCTTGATACGTCTTCAACACTTCTTGGAGCGGGATTTGATCGATCTTGCGCCGGCTGATGAACGTGCTGACGAAGAACAAGAGCGTGACGGCCCCGACCGTATAGAGCACGTATATCCATTCAAACTCGAGCGGCAAGACGAGCCCGTAGTCCTCGGCGAAGACGACGATGATTATCCGGAGGACGACGAGGGCGATCGGGATGCTCAGGAGTGCCGAGATGAGTGCGTAGACGAAGTAGCTGTCAAGAATCATCGAGCGGACCTCACGTCGATTATACCCCATCACTTTGAGGAGCGAGATGACGTAATAGTTCTTCTCGACCGTGAGCGCGGTCAAGACGAACAAGATGCTGAAGGCGATCAAGGCGGAGCCGCCGATCATGACGTTCATCATCAAATTCATATATTCGTTGATCGACTCGGACTGTTCGATCAAACCGTCGCGCGACAGAATCGTCGGATACACCGACTCGTCCGGCCGTTCACTGGCGTAGACGCCGTTGAACAAGTCGCTCGAGGCGCCGTCTGTCAGCTCGTTGCTGAGCATTTCAATTGGTAAATAGACGACGTCACCCGTGAAGTCGTCGGCGATGCCGAGGATCGGGTACGATAACGTCTCCCCGTCGAGCTCGACATCGATCGTGTCGCCGACGTCAAAACTCTGTTTTAAGGCGAGCGGTTCGGTGACGATGACGCCATCGGTTGCAGGGGTCAATTCGTTCCCGTCCCGGTCTTGCAACCGGTAGAGCGTGTTGTCGTCGCTCAAGCCTTTAAGGGTGACGAGTTGATCCTCGACGAACGCGAACGGATAGGCGAGGAACGGTTCCTGACCGTCGGCGAGCATTGGCGGCGCTTCCGTGTTCGCGTACGCCTCATACGCATAGTCAACGTCGTTCAATCCACCGACCGTCATCCGGTCGACGGCCCCGTTCATCATGAGCGCGAACACGATCAACAATGTCGAGAACAAGATACCGAGGAAGAAGATGATGAAGCTGCCCGTGCTTTTGACGGCGTATAAATATTTGAACTTCGTTTTCCCGCTGGCCCGGCTTAGCATTCGGCTGACGAGCCGGCTGAGCCGATTGAGCGATATGTTGTCGCGCGGTGACAGCAGTGCGAGCGCGCTCTCACCCATAAGCTTGTAGATGACGGCACCGGCGACGATGGCGAAGAACAGTAGTGGGGCGAAGACGGCGGTCAAAAAGACGAGCGGGTTTTGTGCGATCGTGATCGATGGTAGCAGATAGAAGTCGAGGTACAGGTTTTTGAGCGGATCGGCAAAATAGAGGCCGAGGAAGTACCCGATGACGAGCATGAGCGTCGCGAACACCAAGATGAGCACCAAGTAGGGGGTTGAAATCTGGCGCCGGTTGTAGCCGATCGCTTTCAACAGCCCGATCTGACCGCGTTCGGCCTCGAGCGTGTTCGAGATGAGAATGGCGACGATGATGACGGCGATTGAGACGATGAATAGGCTAAGTCCGAGCGCCATCGCTTTCCCGGACGAGATCTCACTATAGATGGCCCCGCTGCGTATAATATTCTCCGTCTCCATGACCGAGACGACGAACGGGAGCTCGACCGTGTCGATCGCGCCGTCCGTGACGCCTGCGAGCCGGAACGATTCCGTGCCGACGACCGCTTCATACGCCTCGTCCGTCATGAGCAGGAGCGTCTGCGTCCCGGCGTCGAGATTGAAGAAGTTCTCATCGAACAGCGGGAGCGTATAGTCCGGGAACAAGACGAAACCGCTCACCGTGAACGGCGTGCCGAGGTCGATCGTGTCACCGACCTCGATCCCGTTCTTCTCGGCGTATTTGGCGTTGAGCGCGATCTCGTCGTCGGTCGTCGGACGCGATCCCGCTTCGAGGTAGGACTGATTGATCGTCATTGTTTCTTTTAAGACGAGCCCCCGATGTTCACTGCCCGCGAATGGATAAGTGATCAGTTTAGATTCGCGAAGTTCGAGTGTCGCCTCGGGCATGACGGACTCGACCGCGTCGATCCGGGCGCCGATCAAGTCGTCGAAGCGTTCCGGGTCGACCTGTTTCAAGTCGGCGAGCGTATACGTGCCCGAGGCGATGAGGGAGGCGATTTCGGGGTCGTTCGCTTCGTCTGCGGTGACGCGGTTGAGCATCTCGACGGCGAAATCCTCTTGGTTCGACGACGCCAAATAGTCCTCGGTCGGGACCTCGATCCCGCTGATGCCGTAGAACATCATCGTGTAGGTGAGTGAGCTCATGACGATGATGACGGCGATGGCGACGAGCTGCATCCATTTGCCGGCGAGCGTCTTCAAGACGTTTTTATACAGCATGGTCGAAACCTCCTAACCCCAAGCGATGTCGCGCGCGGCTTGTCGGACCGGGTTGTGCGTCAGTTCGACGATGCGTCCCGAGTTCATCTTGATGACGTCGTCGGCCATGGCGCTGATGCCGGTGTTGTGGGTGATGACGACGACGGTCTTGCCGTACGTCGTGTTCAATCGTTCGAGCAGCTCGAGCACTTTCTTCGAGTTGTCCTCGTCGAGCGAGCCGGTCGGTTCATCGCAAAAGATGATCGACGGGTTTTTGGCGAGACTCCGGGCGACCGAGACGCGCTGCTGCTCACCGCCGGACAGTTGGTACGGGTACTTGTCGCGCGAAGGCGACAGCCCGACCTGCTCTAACAGCTCGTCGATACCGAGCGGTTGCGTCGACAGGTCGGCCCCGATCTGGATATTTTCGTAGACGGTCAAGTTTTGGAGCAGATTGTATTGTTGGAAGATGAAGCCGAGATGGTCGCGCCGAAACGCCGTCATCTGTTCCGGGGACAAGTCGGTCAAGACGGTGTCATCGAACGTGATGTTCCCGGACGTGACCGTATCGAGCCCGCTGATGACGTTCAAGAGCGTACTCTTGCCGCTGCCGCTCGGTCCGAGGATGACGACGAACGCCCCGTCGTTGATCGTCAAGTCGACGTCTTTCAAGGCGGCCGTCTCGATGTCACCGGTCTTGTAAATCTTATTGACGTTCTCGATTCGAATCATAAAAAAACGCCTCCTTTGTCCATGTTATCTTTTACCCGTTTCGGACGGATTGTGGACCTGGGAGGTTTGAACGTTTGACGAAGACGGGTACATTTTTTGAAAAATTAGTGAAACCGTTTAACCTGTGATAAAATCATACTACCAGGTACTAATTACGATTTTAAAGGAGAGGCTAACATGAAAATTGCCTACATCACGGACAGCACGGTCGTCTTGCCAGATTCGATCAAACACCATCCAGACATCCATATCGTCCCGCTTTACGTCGTCAAGGGCGATCAACCTTATAAAGACGGCATCGAAGTCGACGCCGAGACGGTGTACGACTGGATCGATGCCGGCGAGCGCGTCTCGACGAGCCAACCGGCAATCGGGGATTTCGCCACGTTGTATGAAGAGTTGAAGCCAAAGTATGACATGGGTATCGCCGTCCATCTGTCGTCTGACTTGAGCGGCACGTACTCGGCGTCGATCCAAGGAGCCGAGATCGCCGAGTTCAAGCTGCTCGCTATCGATTCACGGTCGGGTATTTATACGATGGGTCTGTTGCTCGAAGAACTGATCGAGCACGTCGAGCGCGGAGACGCCCTTGATGACGTCGAGGCGTACATGAAACAGCGCGTCGAGGACGTCCGGATCGAACTGACGATTCAGAATTTGACGCAAATGCAAAAAGGTGGGCGCATCTCGAAATCAAAAGCGCTCATCGGCAACATGCTGCAGCTGAAGCCGGTACTCCGCTTCGAGGACGGGCTCATCGTCCCGTATCAGACCGTACGGACGTATAAAAAGGCGCAAGCCCACTTGTTCGAGGTCATCCGGGCGGCGATTGAGTCGGGCGAATGCACGGACGTCTCGATCTTCCACGGGAACGTGCCGGAGCTTGCGGAGTCGTGGAAACGGGAGCTCGGCGACAAGGTGCCGATCCGCGTCGACACGCTCGCGCCGCTGCTCGGGGCTCATACGGGGTCCGGCTCGATCGGCATTTCTTATTTGAAAGCGAAATAATGGACAGACCGTGGCGTGCGCCACGGCTTTTTTATTGTCACAACTTTCAAACAACGACTGGAATGTTTCCCCAAAACCCTTCATACTATTAAAGAATGTTACAAGAAAAGGAGGGAGACGATGCGGTTTCGGAAGTATCTCATAAGGAGCTGGCTCTCGTGGTCGCTCGTCTTCATCGGGATCGTCTATTACACGTGGACTGATCTGGAAACGTTCGATTGGGCGTTCTTCTGGTTCATCTACACGCTCGGTGCTTTGTTCGTCATGAACCCGTTAAAGCGGCGGCACCTGCACTTCACATTCCACGAGCTGTTCGTCTTCATGACGTTCTTCTTGTACGGGCTCGTCCCGGCACTTTTAATGGGGCAATTGCTGTTGTTGACGTTCCAGGCACGGGCGTTCAACAGGAAAGTCGGCCGCCGGCGTTTCTTACACTTTTATCCGCTCAACACGCTGATCGAGGCGATGATTCTCGTCATCCCGGGTCTCGTCTACTTTTCGCTCGGCGGTGAGATTGGGTCAACCGTCCACCTGCTTGAGCAGGGAGCGGCACTGATCGGTTTCTTCGGAGTGCTTTATCTCGTCCTCGGCTTTAGCTTCGTCATGTCCCGGTTCTTGATCGGGGAGCGGATCCCGCTGCCGATCATGTGGCGGCTGTTACGGTTCGATTGGCTCGTTATCTCGCTCGAGCTGTTGTTCACGATGGTCGCGCTCGAGGCGTTCCAACTGTTCGGGTATGTCGGGTTGATGGCGACGTTCCTGCTCTTGTCGATCTTGAAGATGGGGTTGTCGAAAGCGACACAGACAGAAGAAACGCAATCGAAGATCGATCAAGTCGAGCGGTTGAAAGAACAGCTCTATCGCGTCGACAGCGAAGCGCTGTTAATTGAAAAATTTTGGAACGGCTTACGGGAAGTCGTCGAGGTCGAGCGTGGTTGGCTTCAAATCAATCGAGACGGGGACCAGACGTTTTATGATGTACGGGGGCGGAAAGCGGAAGCGGTCGCTGATGCGTATACGCTCGAGCGGCACCGTGACGCGAGTGAGCCGTACTTTCTGTACGATTCGCTCCACGAGTGGCATCCGGAGCTTCAGGCGAACCAAAGCGAACTACATCATTCCGCGCTCGTCATTCAACCGGTGACGAGCACGACGAACGCGGTCAGTTGTATGATTTCGACGACGGCGAACGGGGCCTATGATGAGGCGCTCGCGGTCGAGATTCACCGCTTGCTCAAGACGCTATCGTGGTCACTCGAGCGGATCGATGAACGGGATCGGCTCCAGCACGAGAGTCTGACCGATCCGTTGACCGGGTTGCCGAACCAGCGGGCGTTGAAACGTTGGACGAAAGAGCGATTGAACGACGTCGCGTCGTATCCGTTGTCGGTCTTCTTGGTTGACCTCGACCATTTTAAATCGATTAACGATACGTACGGCCATGCGTTCGGTGACGAAGTGTTGATTGAAGCGGGGGTCCTGTTCAACCGGCTCGTCCGGAGCAGTGACCTCGTCACGCGTTACGGCGGCGAAGAGTTCGTCTTCGTGTTCCCGAGGACGAACGAGGCGGCGGGGATTGTGACCGGTGAGAAGATTCGGCAAGCGCTCCGGTCACACCCGTTCGGGACGGAAGGAATCCGGGTCCAAGTGACGGCGAGCATCGGCATCGAGACGATTCATGAATACGAAGAGCTCGATACGGTGTTGCGGCATGCCGACCGGGCGATGTACGTCGGGGCGAAGTTTAACGGGCGCGACCGTGTCGCCCATTACCGGGACACATCGACCGAACGAATTCAATGAAAAAAGGAGGACCGTTAAACGGTTCTCCTTTTTGAATGAATGATTATGATTTCTGGCTGAATATATCGGACTCGACCGCATGGATGGCAGCGGACCAAGACCCGTAACGATGCAAGATCGCTTTCGTAGATGGCTTGTTGTTGCGTTTTGCCCATTCTCGGTACGCCTCGAATGAAAGAGAGAAGCCCATCTCATGAATCGCTTCTCGAAGAGCGTTCGACAACTCTGACTTCGAGTAAGTCACGCTCGCCTCAAGACCGGCTTCGGCGCAGGCATCATGCCACGAACCGAACGTCTTGACGATGTGGTAATGGCTCGGTGCTTTCGGGTGTAGTTTCCGCCATTCTTGATACTTCTTCAGCGTGATGATCGAACCCATGTCCCGTGAATAGAGGGCAAGCGTCTCGACGATATCGTCGCGTGTATATTTTGGCATTTTATCGGGTAAATCAACGGCGATTTCCCCATGCCATTCATAGCCGGCGATGGCGAGTGCCTCGGCCCATGATCCGAACTGTCGAATGATCGATTCGGGAGACGGCCAGTTTTGCTCCATCGCGAAGCGACGATAGACAGAGCGACGAGGACGTTCCTTTAATAAATCCCCGAGCAAACGAATACAGTGAATCATGCGTTGCTGTTCGGTTGATAAATGATGAGTATTAGTGGATAGCGTTTGACTCAATGATGGTTCCTCCTTCCATGGACTCATATCTGAACCGACAATGATGACGAAAGTGCTTCTACAATCATACTATCGGATAGTTTTTACGATTTATAAGCGCTTTTGTAAGTTTTTTATGTTAAAAATGGGACTCGGTAGGTATAAAGTTGGATAAAAGATTTAAAAAAAAGGTAACAGGCATATTACAAATTTAATATTATATGGATTCATTTGTAAACAAAAAGTTTTATTTTTGGTAAATTATATGAGTTCCATACGAAAATGTACCCAACTGGACAATGGGGTCATCGCCGTTGTCCAGTTGAGTACCCTTCTATAATAAATTTAATTTTCAGACTAATCAATAAAAGTTTTCAAAATATACGAAAAAATTTTAAATGGTGGTCAATGAAACCGTGGTTCTGCTAAAATATCCGCATTGAGCGAATTTGAGAAAAGAGGATATTATGATATGACAATATGGTTATTTTACTTGCTGCTTGGTCTCGTCCAAGGGTTCACGGAACCGATCCCGATCTCGTCGAGCGGTCATTTGGTCATCTTCCAAGAGTTATTCAATATCGAATTACCGGGGCTGTCGTTCGAGATTTTCGTCAACTTTGCGTCGCTCCTCGCCGTCTTGACGATTTATCGCCAAGACGTCGTCCGGCTCGTCTTCAGTCTGTGGACGTTCTTATTTAAGAAAGACCGCAGCGAGGATACGATGATCGACGTCAAGTTCATCGGTCTCTTGCTCGTCGCGACCGTACCGGCCGGCGTGCTCGGCGTGTTATTCGGCGATTGGATCGGTGAGACGCTCAGCGGCGTCGCGACGGTCGGCTATACGTTGATCTTGACCGGGGTCGCTCTTTGGTTCATCCGCAATATGCGTGGGAATAAAGGGGACGGCGGTATCACGTTACGTGACGCCATCTTGATCGGTCTCGCCCAAGCGGTCGCGCTCATCCCTGGGATCAGCCGCTCGGGTGCCACGATCGTCATGGCAATGTTGCTCGGCATTAAACAAGAGTCGGCGCTCCGGTTCTCGTTCTTCTTGTTCATCCCGGTCAGTCTCGGGACGATGATTTTGGACGGGCCGGTCTTGTTCACCGATCCGACGACGCGCGATCTGTTCGGTCCGCTCGTCTTGGCGTTCATCGCCTCGTACGCGCTGACGGCCATCTCGCTCAAATGGTTCCAGCACATCATGGCGAAAGGTGAGCTCAAGTACTTCTCGTTCTATTGTTGGATCGTCGGTTTGCTCGTCGTCTTGTTCTTGGCTTGATTGGAAGCGCTGCTCATCGGAGCAGCGCTTTTTTGCGCTTTTATTTTTGCCTTCGATTCTTTTTTGCGCTAAAGTAAAGGAGTACAAATAAATATTCCTTCGGGGTCGGGTGCAATTCCCAACCGGCGGTGATGGGCGCAAGCCTTAAGTCCGTGACCCGGGCGCACGTGTGCGAACGGTGGATCTAGTGCGATTCTAGAGCCGACAGTATAGTCTGGATGGGAGAAGGAAAAAAGACAGGTCCTCGTGACCTGCGCTTCGTCGTACGTTATTCTGTAAAGAAAACGTTTATTTGGCTCGCCCAATGACGACTGAAACCTCCCGCCGAGACCCTAAGGACATCCTTAGGGTCTTTTTGTTTGTACGAAACAAGGAGGGAGAACGATGCAACAGTACATGCAACAAGCAATCCAATTGGCCAAGTCCGCTGCCGGACAGACCGGTGTGAACCCGCTCGTCGGGGCCGTCGTCGTCAATGACGGTCGCGTCGTCGGATTCGGTGCCCATTTGAAGGCCGGTGAACCGCACGCCGAAGTGCACGCCATTCGCATGGCCGGTGCGTCCGCATACGGTGCGACGATTTACGTCACGCTCGAGCCGTGCTCGCACTACGGGAAGACGCCGCCGTGTGCCGACTTGATCGTCGAGTCGGGCATCAAGCGCGCCGTCATCGCGATGGAAGACCCGAACCCGCTCGTCGCAGGGAAAGGTGTCGCTCGTTTGAAGGCGGCCGGGATCGACGTCGAAGTCGGTCTGCTCGAAAACGAGGCCCGTGCGCTCAATCCGGCGTTCCTACGTTCGCTTGAGACGAAGCGACCGTACGTCGTATTGAAGACGGCGACGAGCCTAGACGGGAAAGTCGCGCTTGAGGCGGGTGAGAGCCAGTGGGTGACCGGGATTGAAGCGAGACGTGACGTCCATGAACTACGGGCGACGGTCGATGCCGTCTTGACTGGAATCGGGACCGTGCTCGCCGACGACCCGGCCTTGACCGTCCGGCTCGACACGCCGACACGTCAGCCGCTCCGGGTCATCCTCGACCGTGAGCTCCGCTTACCGCTCTCGAGTCAGCTCGTTCGCAGCGCGACAGACGTGCCGGTGCTCGTCTACACGCAGTCCGAGGATGAAGAGAAACGGACCGCGCTCGCGAAGGGCGGTGTCGAGCTTGCCGACTATTCGACACTCGATAACGTCCTGCGTGACTTGTACGGTCGCGGCGTCGGCCGTTTGCTCATCGAGGCGGGACCGACGCTCGTGACGTCATTCTTTGACGGACGATACGTCGACGAATGGGTCATGTATCAGTCACCGCGCGTGTTCGGTGGGAACCGAGGCGTCTATCGCTCGAGCCAAGCCGGACCGTTAGATACGATCGAACGCTTCGCCATCGGCTCGGTCGAGACGGTCGGTACCGATATCAAGCTCGTCATGAGAAAGGAGGAGTCCAATGTTCACGGGAATCGTTGAAGAAATCGGCAGTGTGAAAGCCGTGAAGCGGAACGGGCCGTCGCTACGGCTCACGCTCGCGGGCAAGGTCGTGCTAGAAGACGTGAAGCTCGGCGACAGCATCTCGGTGAACGGGATTTGCCTGACCGTGACGGCGTTTGATCAAACGAGTTTTGCCGTCGACGTCATGCCGGAGACGCTCAAAGCGTCAAGTCTAGATGGGGTCCGCCCTGGAACGGACGTCAACCTCGAGCGGGCGATGCCGGCGAACGGTCGCTTCGGCGGTCACTTCGTCTCGGGACACGTCGACGGGGTCGGTCGCATCGTCAAGAAGCGTCCGCTCGCGAACGCGGTCTACATCGATATTAGTTGCGAGTCGTCGTTGCTCCGTTTCATCGTCCCTAAAGGTTCGATCTCGGTCGACGGGACGAGCTTGACGGTGTATGAGGTCACTGAACGCGGCTTCACGCTGTCGCTCATCCCGCACACGTACAGTGAGACGGTGCTCGGGATGAAGCAGGCAGGAGATAAGGTCAATTTGGAATGCGATATGTTGGCTAAATATATGGAAAAGCTAGTGAATCAAAAAGACATGACGCTCGAATCACTTGCGTCGATGGGATACGGAAAGGCGGGATGGTGATGTTTCACACAATCGAACAAGCAATCGAAGATTTGAAGATGGGGCGTCCGATCATCGTCGTCGATGACGAGGACCGGGAGAACGAAGGTGACTTCGTCGTCCTCGCCGATAAGATGACGGCCGAGACGATGAACTTCCTCATCACGGAAGGGAAAGGGCTTGTCTGTGCCGCCCTGGCGGAAGAAGTCGCCGTCCGGCTCGACTTGTCGCCGATGGTCGACAACAGCACCGATCCACACGGGACGGCGTTCACCGTCAGTGTCGACCATGTCGACTCGACGACGGGCATCTCGGCGAGCGAACGGGCCCACACGGTCCGCGAGCTGGCCAATGCGAACGCGCGTCCGGCCGATTTTCAACGGCCGGGACACATCTTCCCGCTCATCGCGAAAAAAGGCGGCGTCTCGGTGCGGCGCGGCCACACCGAAGCGTCGGTCGATTTGGCCCGACTGTCAGGGAGTGAGCCGGTCGCCGTCATTTGCGAAATCATCCGTGAAGACGGCGAGATGGCTCGAGTACCGGACCTGGTCCACGTCGCGGAACGGCACGATTTGAAATTCATCACGATCGAGGAGCTTGTCCGCTATATGGAGACGGATCTCGTCGAACGAGAGGCGGACGTCAATCTCCCCTCGGCAAAAGGGACGTTTCGCCTGATCGGTTATCGAAACGTCCTTGACCGCGAAGAGCACGTCGCGCTCATCAAAGGCGAACTTGAACATGCACCGCTCGTCCGCATCCATTCGGAATGTCTGACCGGTGACGTGTTCGGCTCTTACCGCTGCGACTGCGGTCCGCAACTTGATGCGTCACTCGCTAAAATTGAAGAAGAGGGCGGCGTCGTGCTCTACATGCGCCAAGAAGGGCGCGGCATCGGCTTACTGAATAAATTGAAGGCGTATGAACTGCAGGAGCAAGGGCTCGACACGGTCGAGGCGAACGTCGCGCTCGGGTTGCATACCGACTTGCGTGACTACCGGGTGAGCGCGGGCATGCTGCGTGACCTTGGCGTCACGAACGTGCGGCTCATGACGAACAACCCAGAGAAAGTCGATGCCTTGGAGGCGTGCGGCATCACCGTCGTCGAACGCGTCCCGATCATCGTCGGGGAGCACGCCGAGAATGAACGCTATCGCTTGACGAAACAACAAAAAATGAATCATTTTGGAGGAGAAGAATAATGTTGCATACATTTGAAGGTAACTTGGTTGGTAAAGGCTTGAAAATCGGGATCGTCGTCGGACGGTTCAACGATTTGATCACGATGCGCTTGCTCGACGGGGCGAAGGATGCGTTGAAGCGCCACGGCATCGAGCAAGACGACGTCGAGATTGCGTTCGTCCCGGGCGCGTTCGAACTCCCACTCGTCGCTAAAAAAATGGCGATGAGCAAGAAGTATGACGCTGTCATCACGCTCGGCGCGGTCATCCGCGGGGCGACGCCGCACTTCGACTACGTCTGCAGCGAAGCGGCGAAAGGTGTCGCCCAAGCGAGCTATCAGTCGGAAGTGCCGGTCATCTTCGGCGTCTTGACGACCGAGACGATCGAACAAGCGATCGAGCGGGCCGGCACGAAAGCCGGGAACAAAGGCTGGGAAGCAGCGACAGCGGCGATCGAGATGGCGAACTTGATGCGCACGTTTTAAATAGAATTGTAACGGAGGAGAGCGACGTCGCTCTCCTCTTTTTTGATCGTTCAAATCGGGATTAGCGACGCAGGGACGACGGGAAAAGAATAGGGCGCGCATACAAAACGGAAGGGGAGGCGACGGCGATGTGGGACGGGGTGG
Source organism: Exiguobacterium sp. SH3S3 (assembly GCF_004337115.1). Taxonomy (NCBI): domain Bacteria; kingdom Bacillati; phylum Bacillota; class Bacilli; order Caryophanales; genus Exiguobacterium; species Exiguobacterium sp. SH3S3. Next base: position 39,844 of record NZ_SJUU01000005.1, on the reverse strand, counting down.
CTCAACTGAGCCCGGCCATGCAGGCCTTGCTCGGGACGTTGTTCACATGGGGCATGACGGCGCTCGGGGCGGCTGTCGTGTTCACGACGAAATCGATCAATCAACGGCTGATGGACGGGATGCTCGGATTTGCTGGCGGGGTGATGATTGCCGCCAGTTTTTGGTCGTTGCTCGCGCCGGCGATCGAGATGGCAGGACAGGACGCTTGGCCGGCCTGGTTCCCGGCCACGGTCGGCTTTTTATTGGGCGGATTCTTTTTATGGGGTATCGATCAACTGATTCCGCACTTGCACCCGACTTCTCCGCTCAGTGAGGCGGAAGGGATCGGCCCGTTCAAACGAAAGCGCAGCACGTTGCTCGTCTTAGCGATCACGTTGCACAACATACCGGAAGGGCTAGCGATCGGGGTCGCGTTCGGGGCGGTCGCGGCTGACTTTCCATCGGCCTCGTTGACGGGTGCCATCGCCCTCGCGATCGGGATCGGGATTCAAAACTTTCCAGAAGGCGTGGCGGTGGCGCTGCCGTTAAGGCGGGACGGGATGTCACGACGAAAGAGTTTTTTCTACGGACAGCTGTCGGCCGTCGTCGAGCCGGTCGCCGCCTTATTCGGCGTTTGGGCGGTGTTTGTCATGGAGCCGCTACTGCCGTTCGCATTGAGCTTTGCCGCCGGGGCCATGATTTTTGTCGTCGTCGAAGAAGTCATCCCCGGGTCGCAAGAGAATGGCCATAAGGACTTGGCATCGATCGCCTTAATGCTTGGATTTACCGTCATGATGATTTTAGACGTGGCGTTAGGGTGAGGCCGACACAGAAAAAAGGCACGACGGGCTGTCCCGTCGTGCCTTCCTGGATTAAAACGTCTCTGACGTCGTTTTCGCTTGCATGTGGAGCTGGATGTAATCCGGTCCGCCTGCTTTTGAATCGGTCCCTGACATGTTGAAGCCGCCGAACGGCTGATAGCCGACGATCGCGCCTGTGCAACCACGGTTGAAGTACAAGTTGCCGACGTGGAAGTTTTGGCGTGCGTATTCTTGGTTCGAGCGGTCACGCGTCAGCACCGCACCCGTCAAGCCGTACTCGGTGTTGTTGGCGATGTCGATCGCTTCTTTGAAGTCTTTCGCTTTCGTGAAGGCGACGATCGGGCCGAAGATCTCTTCTTGCATGAGACGTGCTTTCGGTGCGACGTCGGCGACGACCGTCGGCTCGACGAAGTAGCCGGTCGAGTCGTCCGCTTTACCGCCCGTGACGATGCGTCCTTCTTCTTTCGCGACGTCGAAGTACGACGTGACCTTCTTGAACGCGGCCGCATCGATGACCGGTCCCATGAAGTGTTCGTTCTGCTCGGTGTTTCCGACTGACAGTTCGTTCGTCAATTCGACGACGCGGTCGAGTACCGTGTCATACACGCTGTCGACGATGATGGCGCGTGAACAAGCTGAACATTTTTGTCCCGAGAAACCGAACGACGATTTGACGATCGACTGGGCCGCGAGTTCGAGGTCCGCTGATTCGTCGACGACGATCGTGTCTTTTCCGCCCATCTCGGCGATGACGCGTTTGAGCCAGATTTGGCCATCGTTCAACTTCGAGGCACGCTCGTTGATGCGGAGACCCACATCGCGTGAACCAGTGAAGCTGATGAAGCGCGTCTTCGGGTGGTCGACGAGGTAGTCGCCGACTTCAGCGCCCGGTCCCGGGATGAAGTTGAGGACGCCTTTCGGGAGACCCGCTTCTTCCATGACCTCGACGAATTTCGCCGCGACGATCGGTGTCGTCGAAGCTGGCTTCAAGAGGATCGTGTTACCGGCGACGATGGCCGCGACGGCCGTCCCTGCCATGATCGCGAACGGGAAGTTCCATGGGCTGATGACGATCCCGACCCCGAGTGGGATGTAGTCATAGCGGTTGTACTCGCCCGGGCGACTCTCGACTTTCTTACCAGGTTTGAGTTCGAGCATTTGACGCGCATAGTACTCCATGAAGTCGATCGCTTCCGCCGTGTCCGCGTCCGCTTCGTTCCAAGGCTTGCCCGCTTCTTTGACGAGGTAGGCCGAGAACTCGTGCTTCCGTTTACGGACGATGTTCGCCGCTTTGAACAAGACGTCGGCACGGACAGACGGGTCGACGTGACGCCACGTGTCGAACGCTTTGAGCGCTTCTTGCATCGCACGTTCCGCGAGTTCTTGGTTCGCTTTCGAGACGTGTCCGATGACTTCGTCTTTATTGGCCGGGTTGTAAGACGTGATCTTACCTTCCGTCGTCACTTTTTCCCCACCGATCACGAGCGGATAGTCCTGACCAAGCTCCCCGTTCACTTTCTCGATCGCCGCTTGAATCAAGGCAGCGTTCTCTTTGTTTGTAAAGTCTGTGAATGGTTCATGTTTGTATGGAATCATTCTCGTTCCCCCTTAAAGTGATTATGCAGTTAAGCGCTTACGTCTGTATTGTATCGGAATTCTTCATGAAATCCTAGTGAAACAATTTTCCGGAAAAGCGTGTCGTTTCCGCTCTAAATTCAGTCGTGGTAGGATGGTGAAAAGAGATTGATCGAGGAAGGAATGATTGGATGAGAAAATGGATGTTGCCGCTGGCGCTCACACTCATGCTCGGCGCTTGCGGGAATGAAGAGGCAGCACCGGTCGAAGAGACGAAACGACCGCTCCCGGACGCGGTCGAGACGGTGTATGCATCGTATCAACAAGCGCTCCGTGACGGGGACGCCGAGGCGCTCGCGGACATCGACTACGCTGCTGCCCGGACCGACATCCCGGCGACAGGTGCCGTGACGCGTGACCTGACGCCAGGTGACATCGTCGAGAGTTGGGTGAACGAGGACGAGGACGTCGCCTATATCGTCCATGAGATGGAGGATGGTGACGGGAACGAACTGCCGAACCGGCTCGCCAAAGTCGCGATCAAGGAAGGCGACGATTGGTCGCTCGTCGTCACACCAGCCTTGGTCCCAGCTAACGTGATCGGTGAGGTCGGGGAGTTGTTGACGGGGATTGAAGCGAGCGAGTACGGGGTGAACGCTGAAGCGAACGCCCGTCTCGCCGACGTGCCGGAAGATGAGGCCGGACCGATTTACGACCGGGTCAACGCCCAGACGGACTATGTCGCGCTCGAGGCGGACAATAACGTTTTCCTGCTCATGTCAGAGACGCTCACCGTCCCGGAAAACCAAGCGATCATGACCGATTACTTTAAAGCGTACCAGACGTGGTATATCGATAACGAGGCCGCGCTCCGCGATGCGGCCGCGACGGAAGACCCGGTCGACTATCTCGAAGTGCTCGACCCGCTCAAACAAAAACTAGAACAAGCGATCGACGGATATGACGAACAGCTCGTCGACCCGTCGTTCGGATAAGGAGGAAATCAGATGCTAGCACCAACATTTACACTACCGAACCAAAACGGGGACATGGTCGCACTCGAAGACTATCGCGGCCAGAAAGTCGTCCTCTATTTTTACCCGAGAGACGCGACGCCGGGCTGTACGACCGAGGCGTGCGATTTCCGTGACGCCGCACCGAAGATGAGCGGGGCCGTCGTCATCGGCATCTCGGCCGACAGCCAGAAGAAGCATCAAAACTTTATCGAGAAGAACGATTTGCCGTTCGACTTGCTCGTCGACGACACGCATGAAGTGTCAGAGCTATACGGCGTCTGGCAGCTGAAGAAGAATTACGGCAAGGAGTATTACGGCATCGTCCGCTCGACGTTCCTCATCAACGAGGACGGCTATATCGAAGAGGAGTGGCGCAGTGTCAAAGTGAACGGTCACGTCGACGAAGTCGTCGCGGCGCTCGCCAAATAAGCAAGACCCAGCCGATTTCCTGATAGAGGAAGTCGGTTTTTTGCTGAAGTGAATCGTTACATTTTTATTTCAAATACTAAAGTTGGAAACAGGATAAAACCGAGCGTTGAACATATATATTACAAAAACATTACGCAGAATCGGTATGATTTCACCCCGCGTCAACTTGACGAAGTTGAGAATGTTCTGAAAAATATAAACCAGCAGTCAAGCGAATACATACATAGGGGGAACATCACGTGAAGCAGTTTGAAAGTTGGGTGACGAGTCTATCGAACCTCGTCTGGGGACCACACTTGCTCATATTATTGATCGGGACGGGCATCTTCTTGACGTTCCGGCTCGGATTCATCCAAGTGACACGGCTCGGGTTCGGCTTGAAAGAAGCGTTCATCCCGAAAAAGCAGAGTGGGGCGGAAGCCGAAAAACGAAAACGGCAACGTGGGGACATCTCCCACTTCCAAGCGCTCATGACGGCGCTCGCGGCGACGGTCGGTACCGGCAACATGGTCGGGGTCGCGACCGCGATCGTCCTCGGAGGACCGGGTGCGATCGTCTGGATGTGGCTGAGTGGCTTCATCGGCATGGCGACAAAATACGCCGAGGCGATCCTTGCCGTCAAGTATCGTACCGTCGATGAACGGGGCGAGGTTGCCGGCGGCCCGATGTACTATTTAGAACACGGGCTTAAAAAACGTTGGCTCGGCATGACGTTCGCCTTGTTCGCCTCGATCGCCGCGTTCGGCATCGGCAATGGCGTCCAGACGAACTCGATCAGTTTAGCGCTGAACACGTCGTTCGGTGTCCCGATGGTCGCGACCGGTATCGTCATGATGGTCCTGACGGGGTTCGTCATCCTCGGTGGCGTCAAATCGATCGGGAAAGTCGTCGGGATTTTCGTCCCGGTCATGATTTTCGCTTACGTCGGGGCCGGGCTCGCCATTTTAGTCATGAACTTCGACTTGATCCCGTCCGCACTCGCGACGATCTTCTCGAGTACGTTCAGTGCCGAAGCAATCGGCGGCGGGGCGCTCGGTGCCGCGATCCGTTACGGGGTCGCGCGCGGCGTATTCTCGAACGAGGCTGGTCTCGGCTCAGCACCAATTGCGGCCGCGGCCGCGAAGACAGATTTCCCGGGACGGCAAGCGCTCATCTCGATGACACAAGTGTTGATCGACACGCTCATCGTCTGTTCGATCACCGGGCTGACGATCGTCATGGGCGGTCAGTATACGGAAGGGCTGCAAGGCATCGAGCTGACGCAAGCGTCGTTTGCTTACTTCCTCGGCCCGATCGGTGAACTCATCGTCACGATCTCGCTCGTCTTCTTCGCCTTCTCGACCGTGATCGCCTGGTGTTATTACGGGGAACGATCGGTCCATTACCTGCTCGGGGAGCGGGCGATCGTCCCGTACCGGATGGTGTACATTGTCGTCGCCGGACTCGGTGCGATGACGACGAACTTGAACTTGATTTGGGCCGTCTCCGACGTCTTCAACGGTCTGATGGCGATTCCGAACTTGATTGGGCTCTTGTTCTTGTCGGGTGTTGTCGTCGCCGAGACGAAGCGGTTCGAACTTGAGATACGGAAAGAGCGGCAACAGTCGGCCGCATGACAAAAGGACGCATTCCCGAGGGAGTGCGTCCTTTTGTTTACACTTTGAACTGGCCGATCAACTCGCTCAACTCGTCCATCTTCCGTTGCGACGCTTCGGTGACACGGTTCAACTCACTGAACCGGTCGACCGACAGCGTCACTTTCTCGGCGATGTCTTGCGTACCGAGCGCCCCGTTATTGACCGTCACGGCGACGTCTTGAATGACGCCGATCATACCGGACGTCAATTGTTCGAGTTCGATGGCCGCTTCGGCGAATTCAGAGGCTGTCGCCTCAAAGCGCCCGGCGTCTTCGCTGTAGCGTTCGGCCGCGTCTTCGAGCTGGTCGTAATCTTTCAATACGTTCGTATCGAGGAAACCGAGCATCTCGCTCGACGTCTCGTTCAAATGGTCGACCGAATGGAGCACGGTCGTCGAGATCGCTTGGATCCGTTCGACGGTCGTCCGGCTCGTCTCGGCGAGTTTACGGATCTCGTCGGCGACGACGGCGAACCCGCGTCCCGCCTCACCGGCCCGTGCCGCTTCGATCGAGGCGTTGAGCGATAACAGGTTCGTCTGCGCCGCGATGTCTAAAATATCGTTCGTGAGCGTCGCGATCTCGCGAACGGCTTTGGCGTCATGCATGGCCCGTTCGAGATTGTGCCGTGTCGAGGACAAGACGTCGATCGCTGACGCCTTCGCTTCGATGGCGTGGCTGCGGAGCGCCATGGCCCGGGCATCGACTTGCTCCGCCTCGACTTTTCGTTCGGCCGCCATCGTTACAATCTGATGGAGCGTCCGTTCCATATCCGACGCGGAGGCGTTCATTTCCTGGGCGCTCGCCGCGGTCTGTTGCATGCCGGCCGTCAAGTCCTCGGTCGTTGCGGCGGTCGTCGTCATATACGTATTAAGCGCTTTCAATTCGTCGTACATGCGAGTGGATTGCTCGGTCACCCCGCGTGAGACGCCGTTCACTTGCAAAATGAGCTGGCGCAGGTTGGCGATGAATTGGTTGAAGTCGCGCGCGAGCCCGGAGAACTCATCACGTCGCTTCACCGGGATCGACGTCGTCAAATCGCCTTGGCTCGTGGCGAGTTCGCGCATTTTCACTTTGAACTCGTTCAATGGTTCGAAAATCGAGCGGAAGATGAACACCATCATGAGTACGGTGAACAGAATAGCGGCGATCATGATGACGATGAGCGTGAGTTGGACTTGTGCAAACAACGCTTCACCAGCCTCGGTGTCAGAACGAATCCCATCACGATTCAAGTTGACGAGGAGGCCGAGCGTATTCGATAACGCGTCGACGCTCGGCGTGGCCGTGTCTCGGATGTAGGAGTCGGCCGCGGCTTGTCCTTCTTCATTCGAGATGCGAATCAATTCCTCAATGTTTGACTGGAACGTCGTCCATTGTGCCGTCGCCTGATCGAATAGTTCACGGTCGGTCTTGTTGATGATCGTCGACTCATAGCCGGTCATCTGTTGTTTTAAAATCGTGACGCCCGTCTCAATGCTGAGCTCGACATTTTGCTTTGTCACCTCGTCCTCGACTAGAGCGTGGCGCATCATATGCTGACGAATCTCGAGCAACTGCTTGTCGATTTGATGAATTTGGTCCATGCCGGGCACCCAAGAGACGTTCATGTCTTGTTGGGCTGCCTTCGAGGCGTTCAACGCATAGAATGAATAGCCGCTCACACCGAGTAATAAGACTAACAGGACGGTGAAGGCGACGATCAATTTGTTACGGATTGACATAGTGATCCCCCTCAGAAAATGTTTGCTACTCTCTTAGCATAATGAGAATTGCCCGTGTACCGTAGAGCTGTTTTTTGAAACGAGTCAATATTCTAGCGCGATTCCCTAACTTTCAAAAAATGGTCATCTTTGACCGGATTGGATTTTCTTTTTTGTCTTATGGAAAAGTGGTATGATAATGAACGATGTATTGAAAACTGTTGGAGGTGGAACCTTTGGCTCGAATCACTGAAGCTGAAGTTCGGCACGTTGCCGGACTCGCCCGACTTGCGATCACGGAAGATGAAGTGACGCACTTCACGGAGCAATTGACAAAAATCCTCGAGTTCGCCGAGCAACTCGATGAACTCGATACAACGGGCGTCATCCCGACGACCCATGCCCTAGATTTGAAAAACGTAATGCGCAAAGATGAGGTCCGCCCGTCACTTCCTCGCGAGGAAGTCGAACGGATGGCGCCTGATTGGGAGAACGGCCAAGTCCGCGTCCCAGCCGTCTTTGAGTAAGGAGGCCCTTCATGACACTATTCGATCACGGTGTAGCCAAGCTACATACCTTATTAAAAGAAGGTGAGGTCACGGTAACGGACCTCGTCAAAGAATCATTTGACCGCATCGAGGCGACCGATGACAAAATCGGTGCTTTTCTCACGTTGAACGAGGACGCGTTCGAGCAAGCGAAACGGATGGACGACCTCGCCAAGACAGCGTACAACCCGCTCTTCGGGTTGCCGATCGGCGTCAAAGACAACATCGTCACGAAAGGGACACGCACGACGTGTGCCTCGAAGTTCCTTGAGAACTTCGTCCCGGCCCATGACGCGACGGTCGTCGAGCGTCTTCACGACGCCGGTGCCGTCACGATCGGGAAGTTGAACATGGACGAGTTCGCGATGGGTTCATCGAACGAGAACTCGGCGTTCAAAGTCGTCCGTAACCCGTGGGACACGACGCGCGTACCAGGCGGCTCGTCAGGCGGTTCGGCCGCGACGGTCGCAGCCGGACAAGTACTGTTCAGCCTCGGTTCGGATACGGGTGGCTCGATTCGCCAACCGGCGGCCTACTGTGGCGTCGTCGGGATGAAACCGACGTACGGCCTCGTCTCACGTTACGGCCTCGTCGCCTTCGCCTCGTCACTCGACCAGATCGGTCCGCTGACGCGCTCGGTCGAAGACAACGCCTATTTGTTGAACGTCATCTCAGGTCATTGCGACATGGACTCGACATCGGCGACAGTCGACCTTCCGGACTATACGACATCACTTCATGGCGACATTAAAGGCATGAAGTTCGCCCTGCCGCAAGAGTTCATGGCAGAAGGCGTATCAGACGGTGTCCGCGAACAGATCGAACAAGCGGTCGAGACGCTCAAGTCGCTCGGTGCGACCGTTGAGACGGTATCGCTCCCGACCGTGAAATACGCGCTCCCGACTTACTACTTACTCGCTTCATCTGAGGCGTCTTCGAACCTCGCCCGTTTCGACGGCATCCGTTACGGACGTCGCGCCGAGGCCGATGCGCTCGAAGAAGTGTTCACGTATTCACGCGAGCAAGGGTTCGGCGAAGAAGTGAAACGCCGCATCATGCTCGGGACGTACGCGTTAAGCTCAGGTTATTACGATGCGTTCTACAAGAAGTCACAACAGGTGCGTACACTCATGAAGCAAGACTTCGCGCGCGTGTTCGAGAACTATGACGCGATCATCGGACCGACGGCGCCGACGACGGCGTTCAAGCTCGGCGAACAACTCGAAGATCCGCTCACAATGTACGCCAACGACATTATGACAATCCCGGTCAACTTGGCTGGCGTACCAGCCATCTCGGTGCCGGCCGGTCTCTCAGACGGCCTCCCGGTCGGTCTACAGATCATCGGGAACCACTTCAGCGAACCAACACTCTACCGCGTGGCCCATGCTTTTGAACAAGCAAACGGCGGTTTTAAGATGCCACAGCTTTAAGGAGGACAACGATGAACTTTGAAACGATCATCGGGATCGAGGTGCACGCCGAGCTGAGCACGAAGTCGAAGATTTGGTGTGGCTGCTCGCGCACGTACGGTGCCGAAACGAATACGCAAACGTGTCCGATCTGTCTCGGACACCCGGGCGTTCTGCCTAAATTGAACGAAGAGGCGGTCAACCTCGCCATCAAGGCCGCGATGGCACTCAACTGTGAGATCGCGACCGATACGAAGTTTGACCGCAAGAACTACTTTTATCCGGATACGCCGAAAGCGTACCAGATCTCGCAGTTCGACCAACCGATCGGCTTTAACGGCCACGTCGACGTCGAAGTCGACGGCGAGATGAAACGGTTCCGCATCGAGCGGGTCCATCTCGAGGAAGATGCTGGGAAGATGAACCATACGGGCGAGAAACATTCGGTCGTCGACTTCAACCGGACCGGCTCACCACTCATCGAGATCGTCAGTGAGGCCGACATGCGGTCACCGAAAGACGCGGTCGCTTACCTCGAACGCTTGAAAGAAGTGCTCTCGTTCGCGGGCGTCTCGGACGTCAAGATGGAAGAAGGGTCGCTTCGTTGCGACTGTAACATCTCGGTCCGTCCGTTCGGCCAAGAGCCGTTCGGCACGAAGACGGAGCTCAAAAACTTGAACTCGTTCTCGAACGTCTTGAAGGCGCTCGATTATGAGGAAGAGCGTCATCGTAAACTCCTCATCATGGGCGGTGTCATGCGTCAAGAGACGCTCCGTTTCGATGAGGCGGCGAAGAAGACGATCCTCATGCGTGTCAAGGAAGGGGCGGCCGATTACCGCTACTTCCCAGAGCCGGACCTCGTCCGTCTCGAGATCGACGAGGAATGGAAGGAACGCATTCGCAAGACGCTTCCGGAACTTCCGGTCGAACGTCGCGAACGTTACATGAACAACTATGGCCTGTCGGCTTATGACGCCAAGGCGCTCACGTCGACGCGCGAGTTCTCGGACTTCTTTGAAGCGACGACAGCGGCCGGTGCCGAACCGAAAGCTGCCGCGAACTGGCTCATGGGCGAAGTGCTCGGCCACTTGAACAAGTCGAACGAGACGGTCGAAACGATGAAATTGACGCCGAGCTCGCTCGCGGAGTTGATTCGTTTGATCGGAGAAGGTACAATTTCTTCGAAGATCGCGAAACGCGTGTTCACGGCCATGATCGAGGAAGGCGCCGAACCGAAGGCGTACGTCGAAGCGAACGGTCTCGCCCAAATTTCGGACGAGAACTTGCTACGCGGCTACATCCTCGACTTGTTCGAAGCGCATCCGCAGATGATCGAAGACTTTAAGAACGGGAAAGACCGTGCCAAAGGCTTCATCATCGGGCAGATCATGAAGCAGACGAAAGGGATGGCGAACCCGGCGCTCCTCGATGGCTTGTTCCACGAAGAGATCGCGAAACGTTGAGGGAAATCATGAATTTTCGTGAATGTCGCGTCTTTGACTATACATTTTTAGATGGGAGCCTCGATACTTGGTTGCAACTATTGAAGCAAAAGCTGCGGAATGAAGAGAAAGCGTTTGTGATTACGGCGAACCCTGAGATTATAATGCAGGCGGAACGCGACCTATCCTATAAACAAATCGTCAAAAAGACAAAGTATCTTGTACCTGACGGAGTCGGGATTCAGTGGGCTTCGAAACGTTTTCAGCAAACGATTCAACACGTTATTCCTGGCGTCGAATTGACTGAATTGTTGTTACGGGAAGCAAATAAGAACGGATATAGCTTGCTCAGCTATGGAGCTAGACCGGAAGTCCAAACCAAGTTTTATGAAACGGTTCGCGACAGGTATCCAAACATCCGATGGGTGGGACACGTCCATGGTTTCATCAACGAAGGCGAAAAAGTACAACTCGCCAAACATTGTGCAGAAGAACGTCCCGACTTGGTTTTGGTAGGGTTAGGGATGCCACTCCAAGAAAAATGGATTGCCTCGGTCATTGATGAAGTAGACAAAGGGATTTATATCGGCGTCGGTGGGACGTTCGACGTTCTGTCGGGCGAAGTAAAACGTGCTCCGAAACTTTTTAGACTACTCAAAATCGAATGGGTATATCGGATTTCGACACATAAACGTGGCAAGAAAAAGCTAAAGGATATCGTCCAGTTTGTATTGAAGGTGTTGAATGTCACGAAGTCTCTTCCTAAGTGACTGATTAGTTAAAACTTTTTAGAGCGAATCGATGGTGGTAAATATGCGTAAACGCGCACGGGTCATCTATAACCCGACATCTGGAAAAGAAGTGATCAAACGGGAGCTCCCGTATATCTTGAACCGCCTCGAGGATGCGGGTTATGAGACGTCGACGTACGCGACGAAAGCGATTGGTGACGCTACACTCGAAGCCGAGCGGGCCGCGGCGGCCGAGTTCGACTTGATCGTCGCGGCCGGCGGGGACGGGACGTTGAACGAGGTCATCTCGGGACTCGCTCCGCTCGATGAACGTCCGACGATCGGGCTCATCCCGGTCGGAACGACGAACGATTTCGCCCGGGCGATGCGAATCCCGCTCAGCGTCGTCGGCGCCCTCGACGTCATCTGTGACGGTTTTGAGATGCCGGTCGACCTCGGGGAGATCGAAGGCGAGGCGGGTGACATCCATTACTTCATCAACATCGCCGGCGGCGGCATCATGACCGAGCTGTCGTACGAAGTACCGTCGAAGTTGAAGACGGCGCTCGGCCAGCTCGCCTACTACGTCAAAGGGATGGAGAAGCTGCCGCTCATCAAACCGACGTATATCGAGCTCGAGCATGACGAAGGGACGTTCAGCGGGGAAGTGATGATCTTCCTCACGTCGAACTCGAACTCGGTCGGCGGCTTCGAGAAGATCTCGCCACACGCGTCACTCAATGACGGCTTGTTCGACTTGTTCATCCTACGGAAATGTAACTTGTTCGAGTTCATCCACGTCGTCCGCTTGTTGCTCCGGGGCGAGCACTTGTCGAGTCCGCTCGTCGAACACGTCAAGACGAGCCACGTCAAGATGAAGACGACGACGGAACGGATGAGTCTCAACATCGACGGCGAGTACGGCGGCGAATGTACGGGTGAGATGCGGAACTTGTTCCGCCACTTGACGGTGCTCGCACCGAACGCGCGCATCCGCGAGATGGAAGAGTTGAACGCTCAGTACGAACGCGAACAGATGATCAAACAGCTGTTCAACGTGTCGAATGAGAAAGCAGATTAAGTCGGCTCGGCGTGGCGCTCACGCCGAGCTTTTCGTTGGCCTCTGAACGGGTAATGAACCAATACGTACTTCTCGAATCGGAAAAGGAGAGACTCATGCTACCAGTAACTAAAAACGACCGTCTCGACGTCCATATCCATGACCTCACACACGAAGGGGCTGGCGTGGCACGCGTCGACGGTTATACGTTGTTCGTGCCGAACGCGCTCCCGGGAGAGACGGTCGAGATTGTCGTGACGAAGACGAACAAACAGTACGGCTTCGCCCGGCTAATCGAAGTGAAACAAGCGAGCGCGGACCGGGTCGAACCGCCGTGCCCGATCTTTTATCAATGTGGGGGCTGTCAGCTCCAACACTTCAGCTATGAGGGACAACTTCGCCAAAAACGGGACCGCGTCGTCGAGGCGCTCCAGCGGCTCGGCCAGTTTGACGTCCCGGTCCACGAGACGATCGGGATGCCGGAACCGTGGCGTTACCGCAACAAGGCGCAAGTTCCGTTCAAGCAAGAAGGAGATCGTCTCGTCGCCGGGTTCTATCGCCCACGCTCGCACGACATCGTCGAGATGAAGGAATGTCTCATCCAAGACGAGCGGAACGATGAGGCCGTCCAAGTCGTCCGCAACGTGCTCGCGGCGCACGGTGTGCCGGCCTATGACGAGAAGACAGGACGCGGCGTCATCCGCCACGTCATGGCCCGTTACGGCTACCACTCGGGTGAACTGATGATCGTCCTCATCACGAAGACGACAAAAATCAAAGGGGTCAACGAGATCGTCGCCGACATTTTGAAGCGGCTACCTGACGTGACGTCGATCATGCAAAACGTCAACCCGGACAAGACGAATGTCATCTTAGGGGCGACGAATAAACTCTTATACGGGCACGAGACGATCGAGGACAAGATCGGCGGACTGACGTTCACGATTTCCCCGCATTCGTTCTTCCAAGTCAACCCGGTCCAGACGGAGAAGTTGTACGGCAAGGCGCTCGAATACACGCAGTTGACCGGCACGGAACAAGTCGTCGACGCCTATTGCGGTATCGGCACGATCAGCCTGTTCCTCGCCCGAAAAGCAGCGCACGTCTACGGTGTCGAAGTCGTACCGGAAGCGATCGAGGACGCGAAACAGAACGCGCTCGTCAACGAGATCGATAACGTGACGTACGCCTGTGGCGCGGCAGAAGACGTCCTTCCGAAGTGGAAGCAAGACGGCATCAATCCGGACGTCATCGTCGTCGACCCACCGCGCAAAGGCTGTGCCGAGTCGTTCCTCGAGACGATGGTCGAGATGGCACCGAAACGGATCGTCTACGTGTCGTGTAACGTCGCGACGCAAGCGCGCGATATGCGTTACCTCGCCGACCGCGGTTACGAATTAGTCGAAGTGACACCGGTCGACATGTTCCCACATACGGCGCATGTGGAGACGGTGGCGTGGATGGAAAAAATATAAAAAAATCCTTAGATTAGCCGTTTTAACACGGTTAGTCTGAGGATTTTTTTGATAGTCACTGTGCTACCGATTCAAGAGTGGTGAGCACGTTTGGATTGGGATGAACATGAGGGATGATTACGATTGATTGATTTTCGCTTACAACGCTTTACCAATCGCGGTTTCTCGTCCAGGAACTGCATCTTCACGCAACGCGTTGATTTCTTTGTATTCGTTCGTATCTTTCCACAACTCGTCTTTCAACGGATTGAGTTTGTATTTGACGATGCGCGTCACTTGCCAGACGGCGAGGACGACGTTCAGCGCAAGACTGAGCAGCGAAATCGTCCAGTTCGCTGCCGGATTATACGACACGCTCACGTTGAACGTGCTGCCGACGGCGAAGAAGTAAGGGAATGTCATGACCCACATCATCCAAAACGTGAGTGTTTGGGCACGGTTTTGCATCCACGTCCCTTTCGCCCAAAGGAGGACAGGAACCGTCGCGGCGATGTTCAAGGCAAAGCCTGAATAGAATGCATTACCCGGTGCACATGAATAGACGTAGGCGATATTCCAGATGCCGTAAGCAACAATCCAAAGCTTCGTCTGGTCTGGCCAGAGCATGTCTTTTTTCTTGCCGGATGTCGCGAAGATGCCGACCCAACCACAGATGAGTAGCAAGTTCAGGATCCCGGCAACGGCGTTCACGTAGTTCCAACCACCCGAGATGTAATTCATCCCGTCGACCATGCCTTCGAACCCCATAATGCCGACTTGGAATTCTCGAACGACGGCCTCGGCGATATTGAGGGCCAAGATACCCGGCACGAGTATCAAGTACCATGGATGTTTTTTGTGATAATCGGTGAAGCGGATGACCATGTAAATCAAGCTTCCGGCGAGAGCGGAATACACTTTCACCCAGTGAAACCATGACGTGATTTCAGGGTCGGCGGTGAAGAACCAAATCGGGGTCAACACGATCGGAACCGCCATGAACATGAGAATGCTGGCTTTTTTGCTGGACCGAACGATTTCATTTAATCCGATCAACAAGCCGAATACGACGAACCACATGACGACATTGTACCAAGGAATGGATTCAAAGAAGAACATACTATAACGCCCCTTTCATTTCTAAAGTATTGGTGACGAAACAACAATAAAAAATATAAGATCGACAAACATACCGAACGTTCGTTATGTTTATGTGAAAAGTGTAACAAACTATTGGGAACGTTGTCAATGATGTTCGGGACGTCACAGGTACATGTCATAGAACCGTCAAATCATTATGATATAATTAGTCATTATTACGTGAGGAGCGTCGGAGCATATGATGAACGAAGGGAAACAAAAGATATTAGAGGCGGCGCGAGCGACGATCATCGAGAACGGGATTCAAGGCACGACGCTTCGTGGCATCGCGAAGAAGGCGGGGCTTAGCACGGGCGCCATCTATCACTATTACAGTTCCAAAGAGGCCATTCTTTATGATGTGATGGACGAGGGCTTGAGCGAGATTCGCCGAATCGCGACCGTATCGACCGAAGACAAAAAAGAGGCCCGTGAGATCATTCAAGAGATTTTCGACGGGATGCAAGACCGCTTAAAAAAAGATGCGGAGAGTCGACTGCAGTTTTACTTGGCACATGAAGCGATGCTCGGGAACGAGGAGTTACAGAACAAGTTTCGAGAAAAGTACGAGGATTGGATCGACCGGGTGGAGGCGATCTTCGTACGAGCATACGGTGTCGAGCGAGGTCCTTCGACGCGAGCGGTCGCCGCATGGACGATGGCGGCGATCGATGGGATGGTGCTCCAAACGTTGCTACAGACAAATGTTGTCGAGCCGGAACATATGAATCGTGTATTGGAGTACTTGCTGCAAGACGGGTTCACGCACTTCTTCAAAATTATTGAGAATGAGGAGCGTTAAGAATTTCGAAAGTATTGTCAGTTGATACATTCCCCCGTCCATAATAGAATGGATAAAGTGATTTTGTTGGATTGATTACGAAAGGGAATGATTCTATATGAACGAAAACTTCTGGCGCGACCTGCCGCGTCCATTCTTTATACTTGCCCCGATGGAAGATGTGACTGACGTCGTCTTCCGCCACGTCGTCGCCCATGCCGGCCGGCCGGACGTGTTCTTCACCGAGTTCGCCAACTCGGACAGCTACTGCCATCCTGAAGGAAAAGGTAGCCTCCGTGGACGGTTGACGTTCACCGAGGACGAGCAGCCGATCGTCGCCCACATTTGGGGCGACAACCCGGACTACTTCCGCGAGATGAGCATCGGCATGGCCGAGATGGGTTACAAAGGCATCGACATCAACATGGGTTGCCCGGTCCCGAACGTCGCTAAGCGCGGAAAAGGGAGCGGCCTCATCTTGCGTCCTGACGTCGCGGCCGAATTGATTCAAGCGGCGAAAGCCGGAGGCATCCCGGTCAGCGTCAAGACGCGTCTCGGCTTCTCGAAGCTCGACGAATGGCGCGACTGGTTGACGCACATCCTGAAGCAAGACATCGCCAACTTGTCGATTCACTTGCGGACGCGTTCCGAGATGAGTAAAGTCGACGCGCACTGGGAGATGATTCCGGATATCATGAAATTGCGTGATGAGATCGCACCGGATACGCTCATCACGATCAACGGCGATATCCTCGACCGTCAAATGGGTCTCGAGCTCGTCGAGAAGTATGGCGTCGACGGCGTCATGATCGGCCGCGGGATTTTCAAAAACCCGTTCGCGTTCGAGAAAGAGCCGCGTGAGCATTCGATGGAAGAACACCTCGATCTGCTTCGTCTCCAGCTCGACCTGCAAGACAAGTTCCAAGAAGACGTGCCGCGCTCGATCTCGAACTTGCACCGTTTCTTCAAGATTTACGTGAAAGGTTTCCGCGGGGCGAGCGACCTCCGTGTGAAGTTGATGGATACGAAATCGACAGACGAAGTGCGGGCATTGCTCGATGCGTTCGTCGAGAACTATCACAAAGAAGAAGCGGCGCTCGCCGAGGCGGCGTCGACAGTAGAATGATTTTTGAAGGGATTCAGTGTATACTGGGTCCCTTTTTCTGTAAAATGAAAAAGTAGAACTACATAAAGGAGTGAGCACGATGGGACTATTGGAACGTCTTCAAGGTGGGGACTTGCGTTCCATCGGGCGGGTCGATGAGGTCATCCAATTCGTCGGTGACGATCCAGAACGATTCGCGGAACTGATGACCGGGTTGACCGATGAACGTCCTGTCGTCCGGATGCGGGGCGCAGATGCGATAGAGAAAGTGACACGCCGTCATCCAGAGCTGCTTCGGCCGCACCAAGCGTCCTTATTCCAACAGCTACATCTCGGCACCCAACGAGAAGTGAGATGGCACTTGGCCCAGTTGATGCCACGGATGACGTGGACGGAAGAAGAGGCGGCCGACATCGTCCGTGTGCTTACCGGGTGGATTGACACCGAGACGAGCGCCATCGTCATCGTCAACTCCTTGCAAGCGATATTCGACTTGAGCGCTGTGCATCCCGGATTCCGTGACGAACTGATTGTCTTGCTCGAGACGCAACTTGAGATGGGAAGTCCGGCTGTGAAGAACCGATGTAAAAAACTGTTGCAGAAATTGTGACCGATGCGTCTTGTTTTCGGTCTATAGAAGTGAAGGTGAAAAGGAGGGGTTCATGTGGACGATCAAGCAATCATCGATTTATACTTTGCCCGTTCCGAGCAGGCGATTGCGGCGACGGCGGAGAAATACGGGGCGTATTGCTACACGATTTCCTACAATATCCTGCACAGCCGGGAAGATGCGGACGAGTGTGTCAATGATACGTATATGAAAGCGTGGCATGCCATCCCGCCGACGCGCCCGCGACGGTTCGCGGCCTATCTCGCGAAGCTTGTTCGTAACGTCTCCCTCCATACATATGAGAAGGCGCACGCTAAAAAACGAGGTGGCAGTCAAGTGCCGCTCGTCATCGACGAGCTCGAGCACTGTCTGTCGTCGTCGAAGACCGATGATACGGAAGTGATCGACTTGTTGAACGATTTTTTGGAACAATTGCCGCGCGAGACGAGACAGATCTTCATGGCACGTTATTTTCAATTCCAGTCGATCAAAGAAATTGCGAAAGCGCGACAGTTGAACGACAGCAAGGTCAAGATGGTACTGCTTCGGACCCGGAACGACTTGAAGCAGGCACTCGTTGCGGAAGGGGTGGCGCTATGAACGGAGATCGGCTCACGCGTTTAATCGGGGAAGTTGATGACCGATTTGTCGAAGAAGCGATGGCGGTTGAAGTCAAAAAGTGGAGATACTGGCGCTGGACGGGCGGTCTCGTCGCAGCAGCAGCCGTCACACTCTTCGCCGTGACATGGGATGGTTTTAAAGAACTGATTCCGCTATCTGACAGATCGAGCAATATGTCGGTCGCGTATATTGATGAAGAGGACATCGATGTCAGAATGTCGTCCGCAGATCTTGTCGAGATGAGTGAAGACGAACTTTTTTCGAAGTGGAATCCCGCCGTGGTAAGGGGCGTCGTGAAGCAGATTGACCACATTGAGCTCGATTTCAACGGACAAGAGGAATATCAGTCGATTGTGACGATTGGCGTGACGGACGTCTATCGGGGAGAAATCGAACCAGGTAGTACGATTCAAGTCCTCACTGTTGCCGGAGTCGGCTCGGAAGTATCGCAGTCAGAAGCAAGCGTTGTATCAGAGCTTCGCCTCGGCATGGAAGGGATTTTTATGCCGAGACGGCATGATGCTTCCCACGTTTGGTCACAAAATGGGGCTTCTCTTCAAGTGATGGATGTGAGTGATTACGGCTTTCCGGACGGTGAACGGTATATGTTCTTAGAAAAGGACGAAGGACTCGTCTTCATGCGAGACGCATATCCGTCGATGGAGGGGGCCGAGACGCTTGATGACATTGAAGAGGTCCTCATATCAAAATTGGAATAAAATATTTATCCATTCATTTTGACGTAAAAAAACAATAAACTATAATTAAGTCAATATTTAATGAAATATGACTTAAAGGATGAGCGATATGGCAATACAAGGATTAACAAAACTACCTGTCAAAATCGAAATTAAACAAGCTATTAAATTGCTTGAGCGGTTGGCACATGTGAATACGTTGCTTGGAAAACTAGATGTTGAATTGACACATTCGAAAGCTAGCAAACAATTGATGCAACTTCTGTCTCTTCAAGAATCAGTAGAGTCAACCAAGATTGAAGGATCACAAGTGACGTTCACCGACATGATGGAGTCTTCCCTTAAAAAAAGTGACGATTCCGATATTATCGAAATTCAAAACTACATGCAAGCCTTGCAGTTTGGATATGAATCTGTCGCGAACGGGTATCCGGTGACGACACGCTTGATTAAGCAGCTCCATGAAATTTTGATGAAAGGAAGTCGTGGCGAAGTCAGTTCAGCCGGGGAGTTCCGGAAAATCCAAAATTTTATCGGGCCGACGAATCGTTTAGAAGATGCTTCCTACATTCCCGTCGAAGCTCATTTGATCAATGAATATATGGAGAACTTAGAAAAGTTCATCAATACTGACTCTTATGGACGTCTGTTGCCGCAAAACCATTTAAAGCCGGACGGTTATGTCATTAACGAACAAGCCGCTCCTCTTCTTAAAATAGGAATCATGCATGCTCAATTTGAATCGATCCATCCGTTTTTGGATGGGAACGGACGTTTAGGGCGGATTCTAATTGTACTTTATTTACTTCAACAGAAAGTCATTACGCATCCGATTTTCTTTGTCAGTGAAGAGCTTGAGAAAGAAAAGGCCCGTTATTACGACTTGCTCAATGGTGTTCGTGGGGACCAGTCAGATTGGGGGAAATGGTTACTCTTTTTCGTTGACGCCTCGGAGCGTATGGCGACGAAACTGTTGGATCAACTGAATAAGGCGAACCGATTGCTTATAGAGGGCGAACAGTTGATTGATAACGAAGCCGAACGGAAACTGTGGATTACGAGCTTTGAACAACCAATCTTGACGGTGGCCAAAGGTGTTGAGATGACTGGCTACTCGCCGAACACAGTCCGAAAAGCACTTCATCAACTTGTGGAGAAAGAACTCTTGTACGCATCGAATACAGAACGGAGAAATCGAAAGTATCGAAACTATGCGTTACTACGTATTTTCGTGAACTAAATTCAATATGCCGCTAGGGAACTGGCGGTATTGGAGTTTATTTGAACAAAGGGAGGGGCGAGGTGGTTCCAAATGAGTGGTGTGCGTCAAGTATAGGACGCGGTTTAGCATTTGGAGCAGGGATTGGAATCATTGGGTCGCTCCTGTTTGATTTTGAACTGGTGTATGGAATTGCGGAGGGTGCAGCACTCGGCTATCTGATTGTACTCGCGATGTTATTGACCGGAAAGATATGATTGGATGGGACTCAAGATTATCATGAAAAGAGCCTTGTAAATCCAGAAGATGAAAGGAGGTCTCGATGTGCAGGAAAAAGCGTTCAAAATTCAATTCAGAGTAGGCGGATTTGGGATATATAATACATCCACAATCACATTCTTTCCAAATAGGACGGCTGCCCGCTTCATTGACTGGCAAGAATATGACCGTGTGATGCCGAAGGACACGTTCGTCATATATGATGAAGCAGAAGCGAAAGACGTATATGCCGCTTTCCTAGCGTTGAAGACAGACAAATGGCCGTCCACATTTGAAGTCGAAGGTGATCTGATGATTCTCGACGGAACACAATGGAGTATGACCATCACAGAACCGGACGGCAACACCCGTACACATAGCGGCAGCAACGCCTATCCGCGCAAGTGGAGGGCCGTCACAACACTGTTCGGCATTTCGTGAACATTGAGGAGGAGATTGTATGGAACGTACCATCACCGTTAAAGGAACGGGAAAAGTATCGGCCAAGCCAGACTTGATTGTCTTAACGATGAACTTAACTTCGAAAGCGACACGATATGAGGACACGATGCGTGACGCCGCCAAGGCGGTATCCCGTCTGCAGAAAGCGATTCAAGCATCAGGGTTTGAAGTGACAGATTTAAAGACGACTGATTTTTCCGTCGATACCGATTATGAAAGTTACCGTGACGAGGACGGAAATTATAAATCTCGTTTCCGTGGCTATGTGTGTGAGCAACGAACAAAACTTGAGTTTGACCTCGACACGAAACGCTTGTCTGACGTCATCCAAAGCGTCACGAATTCAATGGCGGACCCGAAACTGTCCATCAAGTTCACAATTAAAGATTCAGATACGGTTAGCGATGCACTCCTCGCCAGTGCGGCGGAGAGTGCGTTGCATCGGGCCGAACTGTTGACGAAAGCGGCCGGTGCGAAGCTTGGGGAATTGAAACGGATTGACTATACGTGGGGCGAGCTCCATCTTTACTCGCCAACTAATTTGGTATTCCATGAAGAGGTGTTCCATTCACAGGCGTCGATGCCAGAGCTTCAGCCGGACGATATCGATTTGAGCGATACGGCGACGTTCGTCTGGGCAATCGAATGAAACGATTCGTCTGGATGGTGGTGTTTCTGCTGTCCGTCTCACTGTCGGTTCATGCCTTGTCATGGGCGTACGCGTTCGTCGTCTTGGACGGACGGGTGTATGAAGTGACGGACGAAGTCGTCGCCGAGGCGGATCTTGGTGAGGTCGTCGGCGAGGTCGAGGCGTTGGCTGACGATATGACCGGCGACTATTACGGCGACGCCTCGAACATGTATCCGATCGGAACAGAATATCGTCAAGTGGAAGGGGAGTCGGTCGAAGACGTGCTCGCGGTCGAGGACGGTACTGAGTGGAAGCGGGCCGAATTCGTCCATGAAGCACCGTTTGACAGCCGAAATCATCTAGACGTAATCGCCTATGCCGCCATCGGCTTGGGAATCGCGGTATTTTTGGGCACTAGGCTGAGGAAACGTCGATGAACTTATATAATTTTGAGGAACAGATTTCGAATCGAATTTTAGAGCGTGGCTACGAGTATTGGCTCGAAGACCGGGTGTTCATTGAATCGGAACAAGACTCGACGTATCATCTCACTGCGGAAGGGACGGCTGAGTACGAAGTCGTCATCACTTTGTCGGGCGTCGATATTATCGAGTCGTCTTGTGATTGTCCATATTCGAAAGGTCGATGTAAACATGAGGTCGCCGCGTACTTTGTGTTGCGTGAGGAAGTCATGGCACCCTCAAAGATTGATTTGAAACAACAGCTTCAACAGCTGGAAAAGCAGGAACTCGTCAACATCTTGATGGGTCTGGCAAACGATTCGCAACTTTATCCGCGGATCGCACGTGCATTTGAGGTACGTCCGCCGTCGTTTGACCAAGCCATTAAAGAAATGAGGTGGCGTTTCAGTGAGGTGTTTCCAATGCTCGAACTTGATTACACGTCGCTTTCGAGATTTCAATCCTTTGTCGATGCTAGGACGAGTGATGTGCTCATTGTCCAAACTCCGGAGACACGCTTGAAGCAAGGAATCGCATTGATGATCGGGATGTCAGACTATGAATTTGAAGAGTTGACCGAGATGAGTTGGGAGACTGCGAACGAGCTCGATCCTTCAATCTGCTCTGCCATCAATGCGTTATCCAATGATACGGTCCTTCTTGAATTGTTAGACGTATTGAAGTCAGTGGAGACATGGAGTTGGGCAGACTTGCACATAGAGATTCTAAAAGCACTCGTGTTTGCGATGACAGAGGGTTTAGATGTCTTGTACGCATATATCAAGACGTATCGGGATACCGAGGCGGATGACCATGAAGTCGAGAATATTGAAGCGCTTCTTCGGATTATAGAGAAAAGAATGGATACATGATGAGCGGTCCATCATTAAGGGAATAGTCCCATGTAGACATAAGAAAGTTTTCGCTTAATGGAGGGATACGTCATGAAAATCCTCATCACTTTTGACTCGATGTACGGATGCACAGAAAAAGTCGCCCACGCCATCAAAGACGGATTCGGCGAGCTTCATCAAGTCGAGGCGGTTCACATCAGTCATATCGGCTACGGGGATCTCGCCAACCTCGATTTACTCGTCGTCGGATCACCGACACACGGCGGACGCGAGACCGAGGACGTGAAGACGTTTCTCGACGGACTGTCGGATCATGCGCTCCGCGGAGTGCGGGCCGCAGCGTTCGATACGAGCATGGCCGAAGAAGACCAAGGCTTTTTCGTCGGAAAGATCGTCAAGTGGTTCGGCCACGCCGCGACCCGGATCGAACGGGCGCTTACGGAAAAAGGAGCAGAGCCGGTGCTTCAAGAATCATTCCTCGTCCTCGACAAAGAAGGACCGCTCAAAGAGGGAGAGCTCGAGCGGGCCCGTGACTGGGCGAGCCATCTGTTCGATAAGTGAACGAAGACGCGTTCCTGATGGGATGCGTTTTTTGTTGTGTTGTATGACCGAACAGCACGAGAAACGGGTAAATACAAATGTAGCTCTTTTCTAAAGAATGGAGGGAGAAGGATGAAAAAATGGGAACGAGATGTGCTTGTCGGGTGGATCATCGTCTTGCTTGTGTTGATTGCCCATTACGTGATCACCGTGTCGCTCGGCAACACCTATTTTGCCGAATCGACGTTGAATCGGATGCTCTGGTTCAGTAGCTTCCCGGCTTTTTTGATTGCGTTTATCGCAGCACTCTTCCAAAAAACGAACACGATCACCCTAGCCATCCGGCGCGCCGTCATTTGGACAGCCGAGCTCGTCGTCGGGTTTTCACTTGTCGCCTTGTTCTTCCGCGCGTTCGAACCGTTGTTCGCAAGCCCTGGTGCGTATTGGTTGTTCGGTGCCGTCTTGCTCGCCCCGCTCGTCTACTTGTTCGAGTTCCGCCGCCAAGACCGCGGCACGAAAGCCGGAGCCCATTAATCGAAACGCCTTCCTCGGGAGGCGTTTTTAGCTTGCCTCGAAATGGGAAAGGGGTACAGAAGACATGAATGGAGGGAATCATATGAGTACTTATTTTTCATCATCTTACGACGAGTCGCGCGAGAGGTTTCTCGATTTGCTCGACACCGTCAAACAATACTACCCGAGCGCGCGGACGATGTCGCATTCGATCGGGGAAGATACGATCGACGTGATCATCGGCGAACCGGCCGGGTCACGTGAGGCGATGCTGCTCATGACGATCGGCGAGCATGGGATCGAAGGCTACGCCGGTGCGGCCTTGACGCAGCAATTCATCGAGACACAGCTCGGCAACGTCCGCCATGACGTGACAGGTGTCTGCTTCATCCATGCGGTCAACCCATGGGGGATGAAACATTTCCGGCGCGTCAACGAACATAACGTCGATTTGAATCGAAACTACGTCGTCGACCGGGAATCGCTGCCGCGAAACGTCAATAAAGAGTATGAGGTGATGCGCCACTTGTTCGTCCCGGACGGTGTCATCGACGACTATCACGAGGCGCGCGAACACATTTATTCGTTCCTCGGCTCTGGCATCAAGCTCGACGGGTTCGACGCGATGAACGAGGCGAAAGGGATGGGCCAGTACCAATTCCCGAAAGGCGTCTATTATGGCGGGGACGCCGACGAACCGTCCGCCGTCTTCATGAAAGAAATCCAGCACGATCTTCTCGACCGTTACGACCGGGTCGTCCATATGGACTGGCACACCGCGCTCGGGCCGACGAACGAAGTGACGATGCTCGTCAGCGAGCGGGACGGACGCAGCGCCGAGCAGTTAAAACAGACGTATGGGTTGAAGAACATCAAGACGTACAATCCGGATGACGTGCTTGGCGACTCGACGAACCATTTCTATTACGTCCGCGACACGCAGTATCCGGACAAGCAGCTCGTCTCGGCCTTGTTCGAATTCGGGACGTTCGGCACGTCGACGAAAGCGCTGATCCGTGAATTTTTGACGATCATTTTAGAGAATCGTCTCTATTTCGAAGGCACGAAAGACCCGGAGGCACGCAACGGCATCAAAAAAGAATTCATGGCCATGTTCTACCCGGAAGATGAGACGTGGAAGACGTCCGTGTTACGAGAAGGCGCGCAAGCGGTCGAGCATATCTTGAAGGCCGAATCGCTCTGGCGCGATGGTTGACAGGTTTTCAGTTCGCTCAAACGGGAACAGATGGGTTGTGGGCAAACGTACGGCGCACAACGCTCAACAATACGATTGGGGGTTTTGAATGATGGGGAATTACATTACAGCACATGACGGGACGTCTATTTTTGTCGAGGACGTCGGAACGGGCGACGCAGTCGTCTTCTTGCACGGCTGGCCGGCGAACAACAACATGTTCGAGTATCAGAAGAACGCGCTCTTGGAGGCGGGCTATCGCTACGTCGGCATCGATTACCGCGGTTACGGGAAGTCGGACGCACCGGCTACGGGCTATGACTACGAGACGATGGCATCTGACGTGAACATGGTCGTCAACGGCCTCGGTGTCAAAGATTTCACACTCGTCGGCTTCTCGATGGGTGGGGCGATCGCGATCCGTTATGCGGTCGATTATCCGGACGGTGGTTTGAAAAAACTCATCCTCGCCGGCGCGGCGGCACCGGTGTTCACGCAACGCCCGGACTATCCGTACGGGATGACAAAGGAAGAAGTCGACGCCTTGATCGAAGATACGATGAAAGACCGGCCGAAGATGCTCGAAGGGTTCGGCGAGATTTTCTTCGAGAAAGAACATTCGAAACCGACGCAAAACTGGTTCCACAGCTTGTCGCTCATCGCCTCGAGCCACGGGACGATCGCCTCGGCGAAAGCGCTCCGCGACGAGGACCTTCGTGAAGACTTGCCGAAAGTCGGCGTCGAGACGCTGATCATTCATGGCGTGCACGACAAAGTCTGTCCGTTCGAGTTTGCCCTAGAGATGGAAAAAGGCATCCCGAACGCGCGCATCGAGCGTTTCGAGGAGAGCGGTCACGGTACCGTGCTCGATGAGATGGAGAAGTTCAATCAAACGATGTTACATTTTATCTGATTAGACGAGACGCCTTGATCGAAAGGCGTCTTTTTTAATGGACTCGGACGGGTAGAGTCGATGCGTACAGGGTATAAATAATTGGAGTTACTTTCCAGTTTTCTGTTGATGACGTGTCACGCCGGTCCTGTTCTTGTAAAGGACTTTTTTCTGTGACAGCAACTGATGAAAGGAGGGTGAAATAATTGTGGGGTGTGGTCAACTATTGCGGTCAACCCTATGATTCATGGTACAATAGCGTGGTGGATTAACAGATTGAGGAGAGATTATATATGAACATCGCTTTCTTTTTATATCCGAAAGAAGACGTCAAATATTTAGACCCGGAGTCGACGGTGCGGCAAGCGCTCGAGAAAATGAAGCATCATCGCTTCACCTCGGTGCCGCTCGTATCCGAGAATGGCTTTTACGCCGGTACGATGACGGAAGGAGATTTACTGTGGGCACTCGCCGAACAACTTCGCGGGGAGGAAGATTACGAGAAAGTGCTCCGGACTCGCCTGAAAGACATCAAACAACGCATACGCTATAAACCGGTATCGATCACGGCCCAAATCGAGGAGCTCGTCGATGCAATCACCGACCAAAACTTCGTGCCTGTCGTCGATGACGGCAAGTATTTCATCGGCATCATCCGACGCCGTGACATCATCGAGTACTACTCGACGAAGTTGAAACAGCTCGAGAGCGAAGTACGCTAACTCAGTGGCTCGGCCCTTATTAAAGGGTCGGGTCATTTTTTTGTGTCGATTATATCCTCTATAAGTCGGGTACAGTGTCAGAGACAAGGAGGCGATCACATGGACATGTCCACATATCGGTTTAAAGATGACGGCTCGATACCGAACAACCCGTATTACCCGGTGCTGTTATACCGACGCGTGTTCGATGAGGCGGACGGCATCCAGGCGACGTTCGAGCATAACGGTTGGGGCAACAGTTGGGTGAACGGTGTGTTCGACTATCACCACTATCACAGCAACACGCACGAGGTGCTCGGGGTGAGGTCAGGCCGTGCGACCGTTCAACTCGGCGGCGCGACCGGCGATCTCGTCTCGTTGAATGCGGGTGACGTGTTGATCCTGCCAGCAGGGACGGGGCACCGCCGACTCGAGGCGAGCGATGACTTCGAAATCGTCGGGGCGTATCCGGAAGGACGCGACTATGACACGTTGACGGGCAAGCCGGAAGAACGCCCGGACAACGTCCATCGAATCGAACGTGTCGACAAACCGGCGACCGATCCCGTCTTCGGGACGACAGGGCCGTTGCACGATCAATGGATCAAGGAGGAAACAACATGAACCGAATTCCACACACACTGATTTTGGCGGCACTGAAACAACACGTGGTCAAATTGCCGGACGGGCGCGAGATGCGTGCTCTCGGTCAAGGCACGTGGCGCATGGGTGATGACGCATCAAAACATGACGCGGAGATCGAGGCGTTACAGACAGGTCTCGACTGCGGATTACACGTCATCGACACGGCCGAGATGTACGGGGAAGGCAAGTCGGAGACACTCGTCGGGGAAGCGATCCAAGACCGTCGTGAGGACGTCTTCCTCGTCTCGAAAGTGTATCCACATAACGCCGGGGGCGATAAGCTCGTGCAGGCGTGCGACGCGACGCTCGAGCGGCTCGGCACCGACTATCTCGATCTTTACTTGTTGCATTGGCGCGGCAACATCCCGCTCAAGGAGACGGTCGACGGGCTCGAACAGCTGAAAGCAGACGGGAAGATCCGGGCGTGGGGCGTCTCAAACTTTGACGTCGCCGACATGAAGGAACTGCTCGCCTTGCCGAACGGGAAGCATTGCGCGGTCAATCAAGTGCTGTATCACCTCGGCAGCCGCGGCATCGAGCACGACTTGTTGCCGTTCCTAGAAGAGCAGGGCATCCCGGTGATGGCCTATTCGCCGCTCGCCGAAGGTAGCGACGTGAAAGAGAAGATCTTCAACGACGAGACGGTGAAACGGATCGCTGAGGCGTACAGCGCCACACCGGCCCAAATCCTGCTTGCGTGGACGGTCCGGAACGGCAACGTCATCGCTATCCCGAAAGCGGGGCAGAAAGCGCACGTCGAAGAGAACGGGGCGGCGCTGCTGCTTAACTTGGCCGAGGACGATTTTCTTGCGCTCGACGAGGCGTTTCCGCCACCAAGCGGGAAAGAGCCGTTAGATGTGATTTGAGGACAAAAAGGGTGAGCCCATGCGGACTCACCCTTTTTCTATCTTCAGTTCGCTAACGGGTGCTTCAATAGATAGTCTTCAATCTGTCCGAGCGTTTCTTTTAACACACCGTCTTCGAACGGTGACTTGAGTCCGGCCAGTTCGACGAGCTCGAGGAACGAGCGGCTGCCGCCGGCCTGACAGAGTGTGAGGTAATCGCTCCACGCCGACTCACGGTCCTCATGCATGCGCACCCAGAACTGGAAGGCACACACTTGGGCGAGCGTGTAGTCGATATAGTAGAACGGGCTCTGGAAGATGTGGCCCTGTTGATGCCACCATGCGCCCGACTCGAGGTAGTCGTTCGTCTCGTAGTCGCGGTGCGGCAAGTACACCTTCTCAAGGTCACGCCACGCCTGACGACGTTCTTCTGCCGTCATGTCGGGCTTCCGGTAGACGATGTGCTGGAACTCGTCGACGAGGACGCCGTACGGGAGGAACGTGACGCTTCCGGCCAAGTGGTTGAACTTGTACTTGTCGACCTGGTCGCCGAAGAACAGCTCCATCCACGGCCAGCAGAAGAACTCCATCGACATCGAGTGGATCTCGCACGCCTCGTACGTCGGGAACGCGTATTCCGGTGTCGTCAAATGACGGCTCTCATATACTTGGAAGGCGTGACCGACCTCGTGCGTGAGCACGTCGATGTCGCCGGCCGTGCCGTTGAAGTTCGAGAAGATGAACGGGAGACCTTCAGACGGTAAGTACGTGCAGTAACCGCCGCCGGCTTTGCCGGGCTTCGCCGTAAGATCGAGGGCGCCGCGCTCTTGCATGTACTGGAAGAACTCGTCCGTTTCGCCCGAGAGCTCACGGTACATCTTGTTGCCGCCCTCGATGATGAACGACTCGTCGCCTTGCGGTGTCGCGTTGCCGTCCGGGAAGACGAACGATTCGTCATAGTAACGGAGCGTATCGACGGCGATGCGTTTCGCTTGCTTGTCTTTTAACGTCGTCGCGAGCGGGACGATGACGTCGCGCACTTGTTTACGGAAGTTGTCGACCATCGACTCATCATAGCCGACGCGTTGCATCCGGGCGTAGCCGAGTTCGACGAACGACGGGAAGTCGAGCGCGTGCGCGATCTCGGTCCGGACGCGGACGAGTTCGCCATAGATGCGGTCGAGCTCGTCACCGTTGTCGGCGAGGTATGTATAACGCGCCTCGGACGCCGCTTTTCGTACCGACCGGTCGGGTGACTGTAAGTATGGGCCGAACTGCGACAAGTTGAGCGTCTTGCCATCGAACTCGATCTGTGCGGCCGACATCACTTTTTGATAGCTCGTCGCGAGTCGGTTCTCTTCTTGCAGTTTCGGGATGAGCGACTCGTCGAACGTTTTGAGTGCCCGTTCCGCGAGTTCGAACAATTGGCTGCCCCATTCCGCTTCGAGCTGGCTGCGGAGGTCGTGCTCCGTCAAGACGCGATAGTACGCCTGGACTTCTTTCTCGTAGACCGGCAACGCGTCGTCAAAGAACGTCTGCTCGGCTTCGTAGAACGCATCGCGCGTATCGATCGAGTGGCGGATCGCGACGAGCTGACTTTGCGTCTCGAACGCGTTCCGTTCCTGGTTGATTTGGCGAATCAATTCGTTCGCCTCTTCGAGTGTGCTCGCTTGCTGCAATTCGACTGAATAGTCCGACAATCGGCTGTTTAAAGCGTCCACGTCGGGCCGTTCGTATGACAATTTTGTGAAAGTCGTCATTGTAAGCGCCTCCATCATGTGAAATTTTTATAAAGTGTAAAAAGGGCTTGCAAAAGCGATTGCACACTCGTATTCTTACGATGTGTAAACGAATTCGCACTACCTTGATACAACTATACCGTGAATAGGGTAGGGATTGAAGTAATAGCTTTTCGGGTATAAAAGCTAAGACTTTGATTAACAGAACATGTTGGAGGGATTAAGCTATGGGATTCTTTAAAAAACTTTTTGGTGGTAAAGACGAGCAATTGAACGCGGTGTCACCACTTACAGGGAAAGTCATCGATATTACGAACGTGCCTGACCAAGTGTTCTCACAAAAAATGATGGGTGATGGTATCGCCATCGAACCGACAGACGGAAAAGTCGTGTCACCAGTCAACGGGACAATCGCGACGGTCTTCCCGACGAAACATGCGATCGGCATCAACGCGGACAACGGTGCGGAGTACTTGATCCACATCGGTTTGGATACGGTCAACCTTAAAGGTGAAGGCTTCGAGACGCACGTCACGGAAGGCCAAGCCGTCAAAGCAGGCGACCCGCTCGTCACGTTCGACCTTGACTTCATCAAAGCGAACGCACCGTCGACGATCACACCGATCATCATCACGAACCATGACAGCTTCGCTGTAAACAAACTTGTTGCCGAAGGCGACAACGTTACAGCCGGTTCATCTGAAGTCGTCGAGTTGACGAAAAAATAATTAATTCGACCACTTGCTCGGAAGCATGCGCTTCCGAGTATTTTTTTGTGGATTCGGGAACTATAATGGAAAAGAGGGGGGAGAATGCAATGGATGGTAAAAATGCACCGTACCGGGGTTATGGGGACCGGATCCGAATCTTGCGTGAGCGGACGGGTATCTCGATCGAGGCACTCGCCGAACAGATCGGTGTCGCTCCGTACTTTATTCGCCGGACCGAGCTCAGTGAAGTGTACCCGACGATGCCTTACATAGAGGCGCTCGCCGAGGCGCTGAAGATTGACGCGAACTACTTGGCACGGCACATTTGGACGGGGGAGTCCTTGAAGGTGCTCATGAAAGGCAAAGCCCCTGAACTCGAACAGATGAAGCTCGCCTATGAAGAAGCGATGCACGGGAAGTCGACGGAAGACATGCAGCATCAGCTCGAGACGCGCATGCGCATCTTCGACTTGATGCACGAAGAGGAACTGCGCCGCATCTTTGAAGAGGACGAGGAACCGACGTCGCACCACGCGTTAGAAGCGTTGGTCGATGCCGTGCTCGACCTCGGACGGACGCATGAGGCGACACATCGCATCGTCCCGTTCGCCCGCTACGTCGATCAGCTCGTCCCAGAACAGTTCGTCGATAACTCGTTCCAATATACGGAGTTTGGCATCGTCGATAAGTCGTATAAGTTGCAGTGAGCGAGGCCGTGGGCGACCACGGCTTTTTCAATATGTATAAAAGGAGTGAGCGGCATGGTCGCAGTTCAAGCACTGAAACAAAGACTAGTGAACAATCGGCTCGAAGTGCAATTAGAAGAAGGATACGTGAATCAGTTGGCTTTTGTGTTCAACCATCCCGGAACAGACGATGAGTTAGACCGATTACCGAAAGAAACACCGCTAGCGGTCCGTGCATTATTAAAAGAACATAACGGAGCTAAATTGTTTGAAGATACGGAGTACGGTGGAGGGATTGAGCTATTTTCGGTTGATGAAATCATCGCAAGCCGTGAACGATGGGAATGTCCTTCGTCTTTTCTTCCTATAGGGGCTGGCCGTGACGGAGAATGGATTGTCTGTGAATACATAAGCGAAACGGAAGACCGGATGTGGATAGGCGAGTTTTTGACCTTTGATGAAGCCGATGCGAGGTTAAATCGTTTGCCCTTTAATTTTTCACGGTGGCTAGATTATTTGATCGTGGCACAAGGGGCCGCGTTCTGGGACTGGTTTCGAACATGAAAAAGAACGGCTACCCAAAGGGCGGCCGTTCTTGACATTATCAACGCATTGGTCTTGCTTCATAACGCACTTTCGGTTTCGTCCCGGCAAGCAGAAAGCCGAGCACGATGTTGAGAATCGTGAGCACCCAGCCGATGTAACCGAACGTATAGGCGAGGCTCGCGAGCATCGTCTGCCAGTCGAGTAAGGATGCGGCATCACCGCGAACGGTGAAGCGGATGATCGTGAATCCGACGAGTGTCGTCAGCGTGATCAAAATCCCAATCCACGCGCCGCCGAACCTTGACGTCTCAGAACGTCGACTGACCGGATACCAAAACGCGAGCGTTCCGAGGAACGTGCTGCCCGCGTATGCGAGCAAGATTTGCCACAACGCGTCGGCCTCTAAGAAGACGGTATAACAGATGAACGTCGTGAGCGTCGTCATGAATGTAAAGATCAAGGCTGCGAGTAATCGTGATCGCATAGTTCGTTTCCTCCTCATTTTGCACATTCTTTAGAGTATACGAAAACGAAAATGCTGTAAACGTTATTGGCGATTTTGTAATATTTGACGCCATTGTTTAATCGCGTTGTTCCCGTAGAACAGGACGCCGCCGCGATAGAACTTCGAACCGATCCAGAGAATGACACCGATCGAGCCGAGCATGATGCCGATCGACAAGGCGACTTCCCAGACCGGTACGTCGACGAGCATGACGCGGAGGAACATGAGCATTGGCGTGAAGAACGGGACGAACGACAAAATCGTGACGATTTGCGCGTCCGGATTATTCAACCCGAACATCGCGGCGAGGAAACCGGCGACGAGGAGCATGATGACCGGCATCGTCATCTGCTGCGACTCTTCGACACGGCTGACGAGCGAGCCGAGGACGGCGAACATGGCCGCATAGAGCAGATAGCCGAGCGTGAAGAACGTCAATAAGTAGATGACGGCCCGGGCGTTGCCGGCGTTGTCGATGACCGATTGGGCCATCTCATTGCTGCGGGCACTGAAGTAACCGAACCCGAGGAAGATGCCGATCTGTAACAGGGCGAGCGTACCGATCGCTGAGATCTTGGCGAGCATGTGCGTCACCGGATGCGTCGTCGAGATGATCAGTTCCATGACGCGCGACGATTTCTCGGTCGTCACTTCGGTTGAGATCATCGAACCGTACGTGATGATCGATACGTAAAGCAGCATGAGCATGATGTAGACGAACGCGAATGACGAGAACAGCTCTTCTGAGTTCTCGCCGCCACGGCCGAGGTAAGACTCCTCGATTGGGACCGGCTCGTTCAAGGCGGCGAGGACGGTCGGATCGATGTTCGACGTCTCGATCAGCTCGGCGTTGCGGACTTCGCGGAGCGCCGTCTGCAGGAGTGTCGTGAAATCGGGCTCAGGACGGTCGGACAAGACGCGGGCCGAAGCGCCGTCGGTGAAGGCGACGATCTCGTAGTCCCCGTTATCGAGCCCAACGCGCGCCTCGGCTTCGGTGATATCGGCCGATTCGACCCCTTCGTAACCGAGCGACTGCATGATTTCAGTCAGTTCGGCGTTTTGCGTGACGAGGAGCGCCTGGCCTTGATCGGTGTCCTCGAAGTTCGCGAGCAGGCGGTCGATGTTCGTGAAGCCGAGGATGAACACAATCGTCAAGATTGTCGAGATGAGGAACGCCTTCGACCGCAGTTTCGAGCGTAGCGTGAACGCGTACAATGGTTTGAAGTTATGAAACATGGCTGCCTACCTCCTTGATGAAGATGTCGTTGAGCGAGACGGGTTGGCGCATGAACGTCTTGACGGAAGCATCTGCTTGCACGAGGGCGCCGAGCACCGCGTCGCTGCCTTCGAACGAGTCGAGCCGGACGAGGTGACCGTCGCGATGAGGTTCGACCGCTTTGACGATCGGGAGTGCCGTGAGGACGTCGACGCGATCGGTCTCGATGAAGAGCACGGGCTCGGCGTAATGCGACTTGATTGTCGGGACATCGCCGCTGACGACGGCGCGGCCGCCTTTCAAGATGCCGATATGTTGGCACAGCTCTTCGACGTGCTCCATCCGGTGACTCGAGAAGACGATCGTCGTCCCTTCGTCGCGCAGGGCGAGCACTTCACGCTTCAAGATCTCGACGTTGACGGGATCGAGGCCGCTGAACGGCTCGTCTAAAATGAGCAGTTCTGGGTTGTGGAGCAGCGCCGCGATCAACTGAATCTTTTGCTGGTTTCCTTTTGACAGCTGTTCGACACGCATCAATTCGTACTGCGGGATCTCGAGTCGTTCGAGCCACGACTTGACGGCACGTTTCGCCTCAGTTGACTTCATGCCTTTCAGGCTGGCGAGAAAGACGAGCTGGTCGCGGACGGGCGACTTTGGATACAGGCCGCGCTCTTCCGGCAAATAGCCGACGATGCGGTGGTCGACGTTGCGTCCGTCCCAGCGAATCGTGCCGTCAGTCGGCTTTAAAATGTCTAAGATCATCCGGAACGTCGTCGTCTTGCCGGCACCGTTCGCCCCAAGCAGGCCGTACATCTCGCCACTAGGGACGTGAAAGCTCAAGTCGTCGACGGCCGTGAACTCCCCGAACTGCTTCGATACACGATCAATTTGTAAAGTCATATGTAAGTCCTCCCTATTTAGGTGTCTACTCTTAGCGTACGGCATTGTGAGCAAAAAGTTTCACTTTTTATCGAAAATGATTTATCTTGAAATCAAGATAATGAAAAAGGGGGATACGTCATGACGACGCACTCAGCAGGTATCCATCACATCTCGGCGATGGTGAAAGACCCGCAACGCACATTAGATTTTTACGGCAACGTCCTCGGTATCCGCTTCATCAAGCAGACGGTCAACTTCGACGACCCGGGTACGTACCACTTTTACTTTGGGGATGAAACCGGGACGCCGGGGACGGTCATCACGTTCTTCCCGATCCCGGGTATCGGGAAAGGCAGCGTCGGCAGCGGGCAGGTCGGTGTCACCGCGTATCTCGTACCAGTTGGCAGCCTCTTGTTTTGGGAGAGTCGCCTGCAAGCCCACGGTGTCGCGACGGTCGCGACCGAACGGTTCGGCGAGCCGTCACTGTTGTTCGAAGACCCGGACGGACTCGTCGTCGAGCTCGTCGCGCGGGCGAGCACGAAACAGACGGACTGGCTCGTGTCAGGTATCACGAAACAAGAAGCGATCACCGGGTTCGCCGGGGCGACGCTCTTGTCGAAAGACCCGGAGGCGACGGTGCGGTTATTGACCGAGCTGTTTGGCTTCACGAAGACGGGGGAAGACTCGGAATGGGTCCGACTCATCGCTTCGGCCGATTACGGCAACGTCATCGACGTCAAAAAGGCCGTCCTCCCGAACGGCGTGCCCGGTGCGGGGACGGTCCACCATATCGCCTGGCGCATCGCGGACGGCGACGAGTATACGACGTGGCAAGACGCGATCTTTGACCTCGGCCTCCGTCCGACCGAGGTGAGAGAGCGGCACTACTTCCGCTCGGTCTACTTCCATGACGAAGGACGCATCTTGCACGAGCTCGCGACCGACGCACCCGGGTTCCTCGTTGATGAAACGATCGACGGACTCGGCAGCGTATTGAAGCTGCCGGACTGGCTCGAAGTCGACCGCGACAAGATCACACGAACGCTACCCATCATCACAATCCCGAGAGGAGACAGAATATGATTCATCAATTCATTAAAGGCACGACCGAGACGACGCTCGTCTTGTTGCACGGTACAGGCGGGACGGAGCAGGACTTGATCCCGCTCGCCCGTGAACTATCAACCGAAGTGAACATTCTCACGCTCCGGGGCGACGTCCTCGAGAACGGCATGTCCCGGTTCTTCCGCCGTCACGCGGAGGGCGTGTTAGACCTTGAGGATTTGAAGAAACAGACGGAGCGCTTCCTCGCGTTTCTTGACGAGGCGGCAAACGAATATGGGATCGCCCGCGACAAGATGATCCCGCTCGGCTACTCGAACGGTGCCAACTTGATCGGATCGGCCTTGTATCGGGACAACGCGTTCAAGGCGTCACTCTTGTTCCATCCGATGGTGCCGGACCGCTCGCTCACGCTCCCTGACTTGACGGATGCGACCGTGTTCATCTCGGCCGGCGAGCGTGACCCGATTTGTCCGAAACAAGAAACAGAAGAGCTGACGTCGACGCTACGGGAAGCCGGAGCGGACGTCGAGCTCTTCTATCACGGGGGCGGGCACGAGCTGCGAATGGAGGAAGTCGAAGCAGCTCGGGCATGGGTTGTGCCGTTAATCGATTGAAACGGTCAGGCCATTTTCTTCGGTTTGGACGATCTCGAGTAGACGACGAGGACGCCACGATCAATCAAATAGGCGGCGAACATGCGTTTCGCTTCTTCAGCACGAACGGTTCGGTCGATTTGGATGTACAATCGGCCGAGCTTTTTTTGTGAGGTGCGGGTCAACAACCAGATCGAGTCGAGCGTGTATTGCCAGCTCCGGAGTGTGTCCGCCCCAACATACATGTACCGGTTCGACGTGCGCTCGAGCAGGTAGTTGAGCCACCAGACATCACGGGCGAGCTTCATGACGACACCGGCCACGAACGAGATGCCAACTAGGAACAATACTGAAGCGACCGGATGTAAGGCGCTGAACCGTTCACGGAGCGGTTCGAAAGCGATGATGAATAAGCCGATCGTAAACGCGCCGATACTCCACCAAAATCCAAAGTTAGAGAACGAACGTTTCGGGTCATGGACCACGTGATGACGGTTACGGATGACAGAAGCCATTCTCCACACCTCCTTTATTAGAATATTCTGATTATTTAGTAAAACCACTATACTATACTCTACCCACTCTCGTCCATTTGAATACGCGCAAAACCTGCTCGCGCATGAAGATTTGTTAACGATTCGGCTTGCAAGCGGCAGATACGGGGAATGATGACAATGACGTCATCATTTTTTTGTTGAATCGTAATTTCATCGCTCGTAAAAATCGGCTATGATGAGAAAGGAAAAAAATGAAGTGGGTGGTCAGATGAAGAAGCTAAAAGTCGGCGAACTGCGTGCCGAGTTGAAGCGCTTCACTCAAGACGAGTTGATTGAGCTCGTCGTCGGCTTGTATAAACAGCACAACGATGTGAAGACGACGTTGAACCGATACTTCAACGAAGGGTTCGAACAAGAAGAGGTCCATCGACTCGTTGGTGCCATGGACGGCTGAAATCCGGGTCGTCGCTCAGAAGCGATACGCCAACATCAAAGAGGAAAAGCAACAGGAGAACTAGAGGGGACGCTATGCGAAATCATTGGTACGACAATATTAAAGGCGTGCTCGTCTTGCTCGTCGTCTTCGGTCACTTGCTGACCGATGTGCGCGGTGCCTACGACGATTTACTGCCGAAGTGGGTTTATTTGTTCTTATATACGTTTCATATGCCGTTATTCATTATGCTGAGCGGTTACTTCTTCCGGGAGAACCGTTATTTGCGTGTCATCCAGCTGTTCGTCGCCTACGTGATCTGGCAAGTCATTCTCGGCTCGTGGTTCGCCTTCACGGAAGGGGTCCCGCTCTTGTCGCTCGAGAACCCGGGACTGAACGTGCTCAAGCCGTACTGGGCGCTCTGGTATTTGATGGCCATCGTCATCTGGTACGTCATCACGCCGTACGTGACCCAGTTGAAAGGGTATGTGCTCTATGCGCTGTTGTTCGCCCTGTTGTTCGGCTTCCAAGAAGAATCGACCGGGTTCTTCGCGCTCCGGAAAGTCATCATGTTCTATCCGTTCTTCTTGATCGGCAACTGGATGAGTGAGCGCAACACGATGAACTTCTTCGAGTTGCCGAAGCGGGCCGAGCAACGGAATCGCTACCGAATCGGCGGCGCGGTCGTCTTCACCGTGCTCACGCTCGGACTGCTCGCCTCGATGAGCTTTCAAAAAGAAGGCACGTTCTATCATGTCGGCAACTTGTTCAAGTTCCGGTTCGCCTACGAGACGGCGGTGCCGGAGGCGATTTGGAGCGGTCCGTTCGCTTTCTTGATCGTCTATACGGTGTCGACGCTCATGGCCGTCAGCTTCGCGCTCATCGTGCCGGGGCGTGAGTTGCCCGTGTTCACGCGGGCAGGGAAGTATAGTCTATACGTCTACTTGGTCCATGTGTTTTTAATCGTCGCCTGGAAGGCGTTCGTGCCGGCCGGATTCATGCCGACGTCATGGCAACAGTTGCTCGTCTTGTTCGGTGTCGCCTGCCTCATCGTCCTGCTCATCATCAGCCCGCCGGCCGTCCGGATGTTGAGGCCGCTCGTCGAGATCGACGTCCGCCGCGCGCAGGACGTGAAAGACCGAAAATCGTAAACCCTTTTCTAAACGGCGGTTTTCCGCTACACTTTAGATGGAAACCGAAACTAGAGCTAAGGAAGTGACAGCATGCCATATGAAAATGGAATGAACAGTACAGAAGGAGACGTCAACGTCTCACGCCACGTCGTCGAGATGATCGCCGCGGTCGTCGTCAAAGAAACGAAACACGTGTCGTTCACACAAGAAGACACGAAACTCTCAGAGCGTGCGCTCATGAAGCACGTCAAAGTCGATGAGTCGTCAGAAGGCGTCATCATCAACTTGTCGCTCTACATCGCTTACG
Source organism: Exiguobacterium sp. SH3S3 (assembly GCF_004337115.1). NCBI lineage: Bacteria > Bacillati > Bacillota > Bacilli > Caryophanales > Exiguobacterium > Exiguobacterium sp. SH3S3. The sequence goes on along the minus strand of NZ_SJUU01000005.1, from coordinate 1,558 downwards.
GTCAATCGATCGTTAAGACGGTGACGGCCGTCCAAGAGCGCATCACCCAAGACATGGATACGATGCTCGCGATGACACCGCTAGCGGTGAACGTGAAAGTCGTCGGTATTCAATTGTAAAATGGTAGGAGGAGCGAAGCGCTCTTCCTATTTTTTATTTTTCTGCGAAAGCGGTTGCATAGATGAGGCGTTATCCGATATAATAGAAATCGAACAAGTGCAACCGTTTGCATCATTGACCAATCGTGCAACGGGTACTTGTCAAGTTCCCTAAATGTAGTCTGAGGACACAAACATTTGAAGGAAAGGCGGAAAGCATGTATGTCGACGATAGAAGCAGTCATTTTTGATTTGGACGGTGTCATCACTGACACCGCGGAGTACCATTACCTCGCTTGGAAACAACTCGGAGAAGAGCTCGACATTCCATTTGACCGCGAGTTCAATGAGACGCTCAAAGGCGTGAGCCGGACTGACTCGCTCGAACGCATCCTTGCGCTCGGCGGAAGACAGGACGATTTCACACCGGATGAAAAGGCGGAACTCGCCCAGAAGAAGAACGAGCATTACGTTGAACTCATTCAGCATATCTCTTCGGCCGATTTGCTTCCTGGCATCGTTTCATTTCTTGATGAAATTAAAGAGGCCGGTCTCAAAATCGGAATGGCATCTGCTTCAAAGAACGCATTCGCGGTCGTTGACGCACTTGGTGTCCGCCATTACTTCGATCACATTGTCGATGCAGCAACTGTCGCCGACTCGAAACCACATCCCGAAGTGTTTTTGAAGGCTGCCTCTGCCCTTGGCGTGAAACCCGAACATGCCATCGGCGTTGAAGACGCAGCCGCAGGCGTGACTGCAATCAAAGCGGCAAACATGTTTGCTGTCGCCGTCGGGGAAGAGTCGATGCTTGGTCATGCAGACCTCATCGTCGCTTCGACCGATGAACTTTCGCTCCGACGCATCCTCGAACGCGCCGGCGCGTGACAGACTACGTTCATCTTCCGTGAGATGACGACTGCCCCGAACAGTCGTCATCTTTTTTTTTGTGTAGTGGTGTAACAATACAAGACATAACTTTTTTAGCGATGAGAATGTCTTTGATTTTCTAGCCTACTCATCGGTGTAAATATCTATTGATGATTTCAATCACGCTGGTGAATTTTTCTTAGTTACACTTTAGTTATACTGCTGTAATAAAAACTCGAGAAGAATTTGGTTAAAGTGTCTACTAATATTGTGCGTTAATCGGATGCATTTATGGCAAAAGCTCTCATGCTAACGTCGTTTAGATTTGTTTTCGCGCTACAACGTAGACTCTATATATTAATACTGCTCTTGTGACTTAGCAGGATTACAGTTTAGAATGTACTTCATGATGAATCGGACAAAGAGTATGAACTAGAGATAGAAAAGGTTCTTTAAGAGAAAGTGAACTGAACCCTGAATGATAGACACTTGATAAAAAGTGCTCATTCAGGGTTTTTTGTGTGCGGTCGAATCGATATAATGAACCTATTCATTCAGACGGGGGAACGCATCCATGAGTAAAATCATCT
>NZ_SJUU01000057.1:0-227 GCF_004337115.1 Exiguobacterium sp. SH3S3 | reverse complement strand
GGCTGGATAAGACGCGGCAAGCGTCGCATCCGGCAATTGCACCGCGCCACTGGCGGATGCGGCGTAAACGCCTTATCCGCCCTACATGTGCAATCCCGTAGGCTGGATAAGACGCGGCAAGCGTCGCATCCGGCAATTGCACCGCGCCACTGGCGGATGCGGCGTAAACGCCTTATCCGCCCTACATGTGCAATCCCGTAGGCTGGATAAGACGCGGCAAGCGTCGC
>NZ_SJUU01000056.1:0-233 GCF_004337115.1 Exiguobacterium sp. SH3S3 | reverse complement strand
GTGGGCCTAAGTGGACTCGAACCACCGACCTCACGCTTATCAGGCGTGCGCTCTAACCAGCTGAGCTATAGGCCCTCATAATTTGATTTGTCGAGAGATTTGGTCTCTCAAAACTGAACGATGGGCAATGCCACATGGGCATTTTCCTTAGAAAGGAGGTGATCCAGCCGCACCTTCCGATACGGCTACCTTGTTACGACTTCACCCCAATCATCTGTCCCACCTTCGGCGGC
>NZ_SJUU01000055.1:0-233 GCF_004337115.1 Exiguobacterium sp. SH3S3 | reverse complement strand
GTGGGCCTAAGTGGACTCGAACCACCGACCTCACGCTTATCAGGCGTGCGCTCTAACCAGCTGAGCTATAGGCCCTCATAATTTGATTTGTCGAGAGATTTGGTCTCTCAAAACTGAACGATGGGCATGCCACATGGGCATTTTCCTTAGAAAGGAGGTGATCCAGCCGCACCTTCCGATACGGCTACCTTGTTACGACTTCACCCCAATCATCTGTCCCACCTTCGGCGGCT
>NZ_SJUU01000054.1:0-233 GCF_004337115.1 Exiguobacterium sp. SH3S3 | reverse complement strand
GATCTAGCGTTTCTAAGACACACGGTCCGAACGGACCATGCATATTTTTCTTGGTTTGATGTCTTGATGAATCTTCAGTTTTCAAAGAACAATCGAGGGACGAACCCTCAAAACTGAACGATGGGCAATGCCACATGGGCATTTTCCTTAGAAAGGAGGTGATCCAGCCGCACCTTCCGATACGGCTACCTTGTTACGACTTCACCCCAATCATCTGTCCCACCTTCGGCGGC
>NZ_SJUU01000053.1:0-246 GCF_004337115.1 Exiguobacterium sp. SH3S3 | reverse complement strand
ATCTAGCGTTTCTAAGACACACGGTCCGAACGGACCATGCATATTTTTCTTGGTTTGATGTCTTGATGAATCTTCAGTTTTCAAAGAACAATCGAGGGACGAACCCTCAAAACTGAACGATGGGCATTTTCCTTAGAAAGGAGGTGATCCAGCCGCACCTTCCGATACGGCTACCTTGTTACGACTTCACCCCAATCATCTGTCCCACCTTCGGCGGCTGGCTCCTTGCGGTTACCTCACCGACTT
>NZ_SJUU01000052.1:0-251 GCF_004337115.1 Exiguobacterium sp. SH3S3 | reverse complement strand
GTTCCGCATCTTTATTGTAAGTGAACCCCTCGCCGCGGTTCTCTGCAGGGGAATAGACACGGGGGTTCAATGGGGCGACGAGCTTACATCCTTGTGAGGCGGCATAGATCAGGTTGTCTCGGCCCGATGAGGCGAGTCAACTGCTTCCCGTCCGCCGCCTCGCCTGACGTGACGACGACGGCCGTGATGATGCCTTCTTCCGTCATCGCGAGGTGATGCTTGTAGCCGAAGAAGGAGGAGTCGGCGCTCTT
>NZ_SJUU01000051.1:0-260 GCF_004337115.1 Exiguobacterium sp. SH3S3 | reverse complement strand
CGAATCTAAAGGCCGGGAGTTCGAATCTCTCAGGGTGCACCATTTATAACGGGAAGTAGCTCAGCTTGGTAGAGCACTTGGTTTGGGACCAAGGGGTCGCAGGTTCGAATCCTGTCTTCCCGACCATTTATTTTTTGGTCTTTGAAAACTGAACGATGAGGCAAAAAAAGTTTTACAAGTTTTGATTGAAGCGCAAGCTTCGTCATTTTCAAGAGCTATATCAAATTCTTTGGAGAGTTTGATCCTGGCTCAGGACGAAC
>NZ_SJUU01000050.1:0-302 GCF_004337115.1 Exiguobacterium sp. SH3S3 | reverse complement strand
GCTCCTAGTGCCAAGGCATCCACCGTACGCCCTTTCTACCTTGATCTAGCGTTTCTAAGACACACGGTCCGAACGGACCATGCATATTTTTCTTGGTTTGATGTCTTGATGAATCTTCAGTTTTCAAAGAACAATCGAGGGACGAACCCTCAAAACTGAACGATGGGCATGCCACATGGGCATTTTCCTTAGAAAGGAGGTGATCCAGCCGCACCTTCCGATACGGCTACCTTGTTACGACTTCACCCCAATCATCTGTCCCACCTTCGGCGGCTGGCTCCTTGCGGTTACCTCACCGACTT